>CAYXNL010000117.1:0-1512 GCA_964466455.1 uncultured Thiotrichaceae bacterium | reverse complement strand
AAGGGGTCTATCATATTAATGCCGTTGATGAAGTGACGCAATTTGAAGTCGTCTGTAGTGTTGAAAAAATCAGCGAAGCCTATTTGCTTCCTGTGCTCAAAGCCATGTTAGATTTCTTTCCGTTCACACTGATTAGTTTCCACTCTGACAATGGCAGTGAGTACATCAATCAGCATGTTGCCAGGCTATTAAAAAAACTGCTCATTGAGTTTACAAAATCAAGATCTCGCCACTCCAATGACAACGCATTAGCCGAAAGCAAAAACGCCTCGGTGGTAAGAAAAATACTGGGCTACCACCATATCCCGCAAAAATATGCGAGCCTGGTTAATGACTTCAATCAGGCTTATCTAAACCCACATATCAACTATCATCGTCCTTGCTTTTTCCCTGAAATTATTACCGATGAAAAAGGCAAACAACGCAAAAAATACCATTACAAAAACATGATGACGCCGTATGATAAACTGAAGTCATTGCCCCATGCTAAAAGTTACCTGAAGGACGGCATAAGCTTTAATAAAATGGATAAAGTCGCATTCGCAATAACGGATAATCAATCGGCTGACCGACTACAAAAGGCACGTCGATTACTTTTTAAAACCATTGATGAACGAAGAGTTAACCAAGCATGATGACTCTATCGTTCAGGCTCATTTCATTATTGGAAAATACTACTATAGCCAAGATGCCAAGGGAAATTATAATATTTATGGTGATTCCATATCACTTTGGATTACATCTCCTATATCTGGTTTTGTAACGGAGTTAAAAAGTCCTATTGTTTCACCTAATAGTTGGATAAATTCATATACCCAACAAAATGGTGATATCACTACCGAGACAATAACAGTGATTGGAAAGGCGACTGTTGAAACAGGGATGGGAGCTTTTGAAACGTATAAGATTCGAACAGACTCAACTGTTACATCGGCAACAGGAGAAACGGATGTCTCCACTGAAGTTGATTATGTTGTGCCAAGTATTGGCCCAATTAAAACAACCATAAGTGATCAATTTACAGATGCTACTGGTGCAGTAACAACTAGCCAATTCACTCTTGTGGCAAGCACCACAAATATTGCATTTTAGCTCTAATACGCAGCTTAAGTAAAATAAGAAAAATGCCTAACAATCACATAAACGCTGACCATATTTTCTTACGGCCTAAAAAAACAGGCCGTAAGAAAATATGCCAGGTTATGTAGGCGTTGTATTGAAAAGATTTGAATTATTTGTCTTAAGGGTTCGGCTGTCACCAAAACAATTTGTGTATTCACGTATTGGCAGAGCATTAAAATAATATGCAGAATCGAAAAGGGAGCAATCTTCAGTATTTTATAGAAAGCAGATGCTGAAAGAGTATTCAGAAACATGAATACATCAGTTATTGCATAGCGACCGTGCCACGATGGTGCCAATCTTAATGGGGAAAGTAAAGCTATTAAACAGCTAATAAATAAAGTTTTTGGCAGTATTTTCCAATTAACAAATGAGTCTGAAACAGCCTAA
>CAYXNL010000116.1:0-1706 GCA_964466455.1 uncultured Thiotrichaceae bacterium | reverse complement strand
TCCTGATGCAAAAGAAAACCCATCGGGTAACCACTTTGGCCGCCATACCGACCGCCTTACCGGGGTACGCCCCTGGTTCAAAACTTTTAGCGTGAAATATAACTTTATCTATGCCGGTATCGGAAAACGTGGCGGTTATTGATTGATGAAACGTTGGTCTTACTCATCAACCATGCTGGCCTATGGACTGCATAGCACCGCTTAATTTCTAAAGAAACTTAGCCAATACTTGAACAGGATATTTATTATGAACAGAATTCTTCCGGCTTTATGGTTACTTGTTACCACGCTGTTATTTAGCACTGCATCCCAGGCAGGGCTACCCGCTTATAAACTGATTATTAAAGACGGTCATTTTGAACCGACGGTTGTTACTGTTCCCGCACACACCCGTTTTAAAATTGTGGTTACTAACCTTGGCCCCGGACCGGAAGAATTTGAAAGCAAAGAATTACGTAAGGAATCGGTCATTGCCGAAGGTGTCACGCGCTCAGTAGTATTCGCACCATTAAAACCGGGGTCTTACCATTTTTTTGGTGACTTTCATATGGAAACGGCACAGGGGCATATTGTTGTTAAATAATAGCGTTTGGGTAAAAAATTATGAGTAATACAATCTTTATCGTGTGGCGTGAAAGTATTGAAGCCATGCTGGTTATCGGCATTTTATACACCTGGTTGAAAAATCAGTCATTTGAAGATCCGGCAGAAGCCAGGAATGGGATGCGTTTTTTATGGGGCGGCGTACTGGCAGGCATCGCACTGGCTATGGTACTGGCTTTTATTATGATGACGGTACAAAGCGAACTGGCTGGTACGGCGCTGGAATATTTTCAGATTGCTATTATGCTGATTGCCGCCATACTGATTACCCAGATGGTATTGTGGATGCGCCACCACGGTCGTACACTTAAACGTGACCTGGAATCGGGCATGCAACGTGCCCATGAACAGGCAAACTGGTGGGGCATGTCTGCACTGGCGGCCATTGCTGTCGGTCGGGAGGGTGCGGAGACAGTCATTTTTCTCTATGGCACGGGACTGGCTCAACACAGCAGCTTTATTCCCTTTGTTTTATCTGCTGGCGGTGGCTTCATTCTTGCTTTTCTTACTTTCTGGGTACTATCACGTGGCAGTCGCATTTTTTCCTGGCGTATATTTTTTCGCTTCAGTGAAATTTTACTGTTATTTTTAGCCTCATCACTACTGGTCGATGGCGTGGATCGTATGATTGGTCTTGGCTGGTTACCTGCACTGGTTGATCCCCTCTGGAATAGTAGTTTCCTGCTTAACGATAGCAGCCGAATCGGTGGTCTTGTTGCAGCATTTACCGGTTACCGCGCTCACCCTGCATTAATGCTATTACTAATTTATGCCGCTTACTGGATAACGGTTGGTTTTCTGTTACACCGATCCAGCAACATTACACCGGTCAAATCACCCGTTAGCGTATGACCCGTTATGAATGAAATCATTGAAATACTGCCTTACCAGGGTCGTCCTGTACTGCAACGTCTGGGAGACTTCATGCAGGCCAGGCGTAACCTGATCCAGAAAACTCAGTGGCTTATTGTTGTTTTCTATCTCAGTTTACTAATCTGGCCGGCATTTCTACCTTTACCCAGAGATTATGTGCATTTTTATGCAAATATGGTGCTGTTTGCCCAGTTTATATTCTGGGGAATCTGGTGGCCTTTTGTCATGCT
>CAYXNL010000115.1:0-1826 GCA_964466455.1 uncultured Thiotrichaceae bacterium | reverse complement strand
TTAGTATTTACCAGTTATCGGCTGAAGCCTGCTCACAGTCACAGCGCCAGTTCTCTGGTATGGTTTCATCTTTGAGTAGACAATTTGGTTCAATCGTCGGGTAAAGTTCGGCATAATTGGCGACCTGGGTTCCATTAACTCGGCGGTTAATATGGAAGGGTTGTAATTCCGCTAATGTTTTTAACCCGCAGGTACCCAGTAGTTCCGTTAGGTGTTTAACCGTAGAATTATGATAGCGCGTAACACGCTGTGATTTTTTATCTATATCAAGCGCTCTGTAGCGTGATGGATCCTGTGTTGCAATACCCGTTGGGCATTTATCTGTATTACAGCGTCGGGACTGGATGCAACCTAATGCCAGCATCATGCCGCGTGCGGAGTTGATAGTATCTGCCCCTAACGCAAGCATCCGCGCCATATGGAAGGCGGTGAATACTTTTCCTGATGCAATAATTCGAATGTGCTGCCGAATGCCCAGTCCGATCAGTGTGCTGTTAACAAAAATAAGTCCATCACGTAATGGCGTACCAACGGAATTGGTTAGCTCGATAGGAGCAGCACCGGTTCCACCTTCGCCACCATCTACAGTGATGAAATCGGGCATAATACCCGTTTTTTGCATGGCTTTACAAATAGCCAGAAATTCACTGCGTTTGCCAATGCAAAGTTTAAAACCGACGGGTTTCCCCCCGCAAAGTTGTCGTAGTCGCTGGATAAATTCCAGTAATCCGGTGGGCGTACTAAAAGTGGAATGGGAAGCGGGAGAAACCACATCCTGACCCATTGGTACGTGACGGATGGCGGCAATTTCTGCGGTCAGTTTTGCCGCAGGTAGAATACCGCCATGACCGGGTTTGGCACCCTGAGATAATTTAACTTCAATCATCTTTACCACGTCAAGGCGTGCTTTCTCAGTGAATAATTTTTCATCAAATCCACCTTCACTATTTCTGCAACCGAAATACCCGGTGCCAATTTGCCAGATAATGTCACCACCGTATTTTAAGTGGTAGGGACTTAGCCCTCCCTCACCGGTATTATGGGCAAAATTACCCAGTAATGCGCCCTTGTTTAAAGCCATAATGGCGTGTTTGCTTAAAGCGCCAAAGCTCATGGCCGAGATATTCATCGGGGAGGCGTTATAGGGTTGTTTACAGTCTGGTCCGCCAAAGCTAATGCGTGGATGGGTTTCCTCAGGTGAGATCGGGTAAACAGAATGATTGATCCATTCATAACCGGCACGATACACATCAAACTGGGTGCCAAAGGGTCGGGTATCACGCGCGTTTTTTGCACGTTGATACACGAGGGCACGAAACTCACGATTAATCGGTCGTCCATTGGTATTGGATTCAACAAAATATTGCTGTATCTCCGGGCGAATAGATTCAAACAAATAACGAAAACGACCGACTAGCGGGTAGATGCGCAAGATGGTATGTTTTCTCTGGATCAAGTCGTAAACACCAAGCAGAATAATGGGTGCAACGATAATAAAGCTAAAATAAAATGAGGGCCAGAAGTTGCCAAGCAGGATAAGTATGGCGGAAAGTAAAATAGAAAGAATAATGAATCCTTTGCGTACGCTCATGGTGGCGGCTCCGGTTGTTGTTATTTTGTAGTGCTTACTGACACGGTTATAACCGACAAGTTCGATACTGTATTGTTATCTTGCCAGGGCGATATTTGCCATTGCAGGGCGAATTTGTTCCTGCTAACAGGATAGATGAAAAGGATACTTATTTGTTCAAGACACACTGTAAATACATATATGTAAGCTCGACACCCGCATCCCTGCGGCTGACGGTCTTGAACAATAAGTATCC
>CAYXNL010000114.1:0-1854 GCA_964466455.1 uncultured Thiotrichaceae bacterium | reverse complement strand
TGAGAGAGTGTAGTATGCACCAGCAGTGTACAGATATTGCCAAATATCCATTTGCTACAGAATTACCTGAAGATTAAAGCAAGGAAGGCATTCAAAAATATATGCTCAGCCAAAAACTGTCGAATTTTCGACGCAGATGATGTTTTACTGACAGAAATTTGCTATAGTTAAACAGTCGGGTTGTATCCCGATGATGCCGGAAAAAGTGACACTGGCAGACACTCCTGTACACCACCAATTGATCCAAATCTCATATTGTAGCCAAAACCTGCCTGCATATTTCTTTTATTTTTTTGAGGCCCGTCAATAATGAAACGATCAATCATAAAAATTCTGTTGATATTTTTTGCTGTATTCACTCTGTTTGCTGGCAGCCCCGCATTTTCCGCACAGGCGCCCGACTTTAAACTTGATGGTCGCAATCAAACAGTACAGTTATCCCAGTACAGGGGTAAGGTTGTCTATATTGATTTCTGGGCATCCTGGTGTCTGCCCTGTCGTAAATCTTTTGTCTGGATGAATAAAATGCAATCACGTTATGGTGATTCAGGCTTAAAGATTATTGCCATTAATCTGGATGAATCAAAAAATGATGCCCTGACATTTCTGAAGAAAATACCAGCCAGTTTTGAAATAGCTTTTGATCCCAAAGGAAAAACGGCACAAACTTATCAGATTAAAGCAATGCCCAGTTCTTTTATTATTGATCGCAAGGGGAATATTGTTCAGGCTCACCTTGGCTTTCATGGTGATGATGAGGGCAGACTGGAAGCAAAAATACGTAGGATGATTAAACACCGGAACATTGCTAATCGCCAGGAGTCTGTCCGAGAATAGGTGTCGTTGCGAGGGGAAATGGATTTGAGGCATATTTTTCGCAGTAGGCACCCTGTTCTCGGACAGGCTCCCAGGAACTACTACTAAGGAGAACGCTAATTAGTAAATGGAATTTGTATCCAGTTATACCAGCGCTGAAACAGGTCTTCGTCAAAAGCGGCCAGTACCGAACGGGTTTCAAGTTGCGCGCGAAATACTGGCTCATTATCCAGCGCTACAGAGTGACCACCAGCTTCCGCAAAAATCAGGCTCCCGGCGGCATAATCCCAGAGTTTCTGCCCGCCATGGAGATAGAGATCGAAACGCCCTGCTGACAACCAGCACCAGTCAATGGCCGAAGAACCGAGATTGCGTTGTGAAGTAAAAATATCAGCTACCACGAGCCGCTGTGAAAGTGAACTGGGCAGACGTTTTATATCAATTTCCGCCATGATATGTTTATTATTTTTTTCAGTTTTTTTCTGGTAGCACATTGGTTTACCATTCAACCATGCGCCCGTATTTTTCAACGCAGTAAACATTTCATCTCGAATTGGATCATAGATCAACCCCAGCCTTTGTTGGTTATTAATAATTAGCGCGATAGATACTGCAAAAAAAGGCAGCCCCGCAACAAAATTACTGGTTCCATCCAGCGGATCCACACACCAGTACCCGGCATCATGCTGCTGTACAGCAAGCTGTTGCTGCTCATCCATTTCCTCACCCAACAGGGCATACCGTGGCCAGCGAGACTGTAGCTCCTTTTCAAGCCGCTGCTGCATGGCAATATCAGCAGGAGTGACTACGCTACCATCTGTTTTATATTCAAAATCGGCATGGCCGAACTGGGTGAGCAATTCCTCACGAGCAGCGGTACGCACCAGAGTTTCAAGATGGTGCAGGTCATCAGAACCTGTTTCTGTTGAATGCATGTTATTCTTTCATTCTAGTCATAGCGGGGATCCAGACCCACATTAATAAGACACTGGCAGCGTAACAGAAGATCGGTAACGGGTAAACAGCGAAAGATAGAAT
>CAYXNL010000113.1:0-1971 GCA_964466455.1 uncultured Thiotrichaceae bacterium | reverse complement strand
GCAAATGGATATTTGGCAATATCTGTACACTGCTGGTGCATACTACACTCTCTCATTTATTGCTAAGGAGAATTACTATATAATTCGTGCTGGATTCAGCTGAAGTAACCTTTCTTTCCCCTCACCCGATAATATAGAGTACAGGTGTAATGATTTTTAAAACTGATGATGTTCGTATAACCGGCTTACAGGAAGTTGTCGCCCCCGAAGTGTTACATGCTGAATTCCCCATGGATGAACGTACATCAGAAACGGTTTATCACACTCGCAGTGTTATTCACAATATTCTGCACGGTGAAGATGACCGTCTGGTTGTTATCGTCGGTCCCTGTTCGGTGCATGATCCGGATGCAGCACGTGAATATGCCTCACGCTTAAAGCCATTGATCAGTGAACTTGAGGCTGAACTGTGTCTGGTTATGCGGGTGTATTTTGAGAAACCACGTACCACAACAGGCTGGAAGGGGCTGATTAATGATCCGGATCTGGATGAAAGTTTCCGGATTAATAAAGGGCTGAAACTGGCGCGTAAATTATTGCGCGATCTCGCGCTTGAAGGCGTACCAACAGGAACAGAGTTTCTGGATTTGATTAGCCCACAATATATTGCCGATCTGGTAAGTTGGGGTGCCATCGGGGCGCGAACCACGGAAAGTCAGGGACACCGTGAACTGGCATCGGGTCTATCTTGCCCGGTCGGGTTTAAAAATGGTACCGATGGAGGGTTTAAAATTGCCATTGATGCGGTAAATGCGGCTTCGCGTCCGCATGTGTTTATGTCTTTAACCAAAGAAGGTAAATCTGCTATTTTTTCGACCCAGGGAAATAATGACTGCCATATCATTCTGCGCGGTGGAAAACAGCCGAACTATGATGTCGCAAGTGTACAAAACGCAGCCGGGCAACTGAAGAAATACGGTTTAAAGCCTCAAATGATGGTGGATTGTTCCCATGCAAACAGTATGAAAGATTACCATCGTCAGGTTGAAGTATGTCGTCATATTACGCAACAGATCAGTGCGGGTGAAGATCGTATTATGGGGGTCATGCTCGAAAGTAATCTGGTGGAAGGGCGTCAGCACAGGATAACGGGTCAGCCGTTAACCTATGGACAGAGTATAACGGATGCCTGCATGTCGTGGGAGAATACTGAAAATTGTCTACAGGAGTTAGCCATCGCAGTGGATAAACGCAGAAAATTAACGACTCAGAAAACATCGGCATAGTTTTTATACTGATTATCTCTTTTGGGTTCAACGCTTCCTTAATTTCCCGCAGCTTGCTGCGTGGTTATTTATTCCGGGGATTAGACAGCAAAGGCCATGATAGCTTTATCATGGCCTTTGCATACTGTCCTGATTAATATATTGTTCAGCGACATCCTGTAAGAGTCAGGATGTCGCTGAATGATCCTGTTTTTTTATAAAAGCGGGATCATTAACAATGCAACAATATTAATAATCTTAATTAACGGATTAATCGCTGGACCGGCTGTATCTTTATATGGGTCACCAACGGTATCACCGGTAACAGCAGCTTTGTGGGTATCGGAACCCTTGCCACCAAAATTACCATCTTCAATATATTTTTTAGCATTGTCCCATGCACCACCACCGGTAGTCATGGAAATAGCCACAAACAGACCAGTAACAATCGTTCCGATCAACACGCCCCCGAGTGCTTGTGCGCCGAGCGTTAAACCAACAACGATTGGTACCGCTATGGGTAATAGTGAAGGAATTATCATTTCCCTGATTGCGGCCTTAGTTAACATATCGACGGCTTTGGAATAGTCCGGTTTCTGGGTTTTATCCATAATGCCAGGCATTTCTTTAAACTGTCGACGAACTTCATTGACGATTCCGCCCGCCGCGCGTCCGACGGCTTCCATTGCCATTGCGCCGAACAGGTAAGGAATTAAACCACCAATGAATAAGCCAATAATAACCATATGATTGGATAAATCAAAAC
>CAYXNL010000112.1:0-2019 GCA_964466455.1 uncultured Thiotrichaceae bacterium | reverse complement strand
AACCGGATGAGTGGTTTAGGCTGTTTCAGACTCATTTGTTAATTGGAAAATACTACCAAACCAAACGCACTAATGATATTAGTGCGCAGTGGCGCGTGAAACTTACTGATAGTTGCCCATCGTTCAGTTGACCTTGATCCGGGAATGGTTCGTATATCAGGTTTATTGGGTTCAATAATTTCCTGTATGTGCAGAATATCATTAACCCTTATCAAACCTGTCGCCCTGGTTTTCTGGTAGCTTTCTGGTAGCGCCGCGCGGTAGTTTTCTACTTCTTTTGCCGACTGACATCAAACTTCCGCCGCAGCTTGCTGCAACGCTGTACCGTGTAAAATTATAAAAAGGAAAATATAGTCCGGTTTCTGCTTTACTACCCCGTCCGCTTGCGGCGGGGTAGTTTATCAACAGATTCAGCGGTGGCTTTTTCTTCAGACATAAGTTCTTCTGCTTATTTTAGGTTTTACTGCAAACTACTGGTTGCTTCACTGTTATTAAGCCATGCCATAAGTAATTCGTAACCCAGCGCCAGCACAATTGCACCGATGAACAAACCAATGATCCCCGACATTATCATGCCGCCGATTGCACCAAGCAAAATCACCAGCATCGGTGTCGACATGCCACGGCCAAGAAACATCGGCTTTAAGAAACTATCGCTTGCACTGACAACAAGGCAGTAGACCAGAAAGATAACCGCTGGTGTTGTTGCGGCGACGGAGAATACATAAGCGCTGACAAAACCCAATATCACAATCGGTGGTATCTGTGCGATAGCAACTACTAGTACCGCGAAAGTCCACAACCCCCATGCCGGTACATCCATAACGACCATACCCAGTGCCGAGAGTGATGCCTGAATCACAGCAACCCCCAGCACACCCTGCGCCACACTTCGAATAGTGTCCTTGCTTAGATCGGCATAAATTTTACCGGATTCGGTGTTGCTTAATCGCGTAAACATTTTGATGGTCACGTCATAAGCGCCGCTGGCGTTGGCCACGAAAATACCGGAAATAATGATCGACAGGATAAATTGCAATATCGTACCCGCCGTACCGGCTACGCCGGAAATGATGGCTTTACCCAGTTTTCTGGTTTCAGTTTCAGTACCGTATTTTTTTAACGTTGTCCCTAAATTAACAGATGCCTGTGACCAGACAGCATATGTCTTTTCACCGATCAATGGCCATTCTTTTACGCTATCATTTGGCTGTGGTATTTCAAGTGTGCCTGCTTCATAACGCGCTGTGACAAGATGGGAGGTATCAATAAGTGAATTAGAAATCATCACCGTTGGCGTGATCAATAATGCCAATGCGAGCAAGGTGTAAACAGTCGCCGCCAGCTTGTTTCTACCACCAAGCAAGGACTTTAACTTTAGGTACAGGGGATATATCGCAACCGCGATAATAATGCCCCAGATCACCGGTACGATGAATGGTGTGATAATTTTATAACACCACGTAGCAAGCAATAACAATAAGCCCAGCCTGATCGCCGCTTCGATCGTGTTTTTAGTAAAGTCCGTACTGTTCATGGTTTGTTCCTGTGGTTTAATTATTATGGCGTGGTGGGCAATGTTCGTCGAATTTGTTGCAACAGGCCGAAGTCATGACTATTCAGAGGTATCCTGGTGATATTTGCATAACGTACCCATTATGGCTGGTTTTATATCTCTCAATAAGAATAAGTATAACAAGTAAGTAATGTTCGGTTTAAGTTCCGGTGCTTTTTGTAAGGAACCGAGCCATTCACTGCGAAATGATACCTTTTTACTCACGTGCACATCCATCTTAATCAGAGCTTCCTAAGCTACTTTATGATGGCAACCTGCCTTCTGGGCTGGCTTTCTGCTGTGGCATGTTTTATTGTGACTGGTATTTGCCGAAAGGCATGTTACGATTAAATAAATTTAAACATATGACTGAAACGGATGAAAAGAATAGTTATTGTTCAAGACACGTTGTAAATACCTCCATGTAAGCTCGATACCCGCATCCCTGCGGCTGACGGTCCTGA
>CAYXNL010000111.1:0-2251 GCA_964466455.1 uncultured Thiotrichaceae bacterium | reverse complement strand
GAACGAGGCTGTCTAGTTTGAAAATTAAACGGTAGATAAACTATTAGTTTATTAGCAAGGTAAAATGTAAACCTGAGGTTTACAAATAACTTGAGGTTTATATAAAGCTATAATAAGCCAAAATAAAGTAGAATAAAGAATGAAAATAAGTTATAAAGTAAACCATGGGTTTACATAAAGATAATAAACTAAACAAATTGCACGATTTGTTGCCAGAAGGCGTGGCGGCGCCGAGTAAGTGGCTGGCAGAGCAAGGTTACTCACGCCAGCTAGTGCGTAAATACGTTCAGAGTCAATGGCTACAACCATTGGGACGTGGCGTTTACGCTCGACCGCAAGCAGAGCTCAAATGGCAGGGTCTGGTGCTAGGGTTGCAACATTTTGCTCACACTCCCTTCCATGTGGGCGGTGTTACAGCACTGAATCTTCAGGGTTATGCACAGTATTTGCCGCTAGGTGGGGATGATAAGGGAGAGAGCAATAAGAGTGGTAATAATAAAACGGGCAGTGAGACCATCCACCTTTGGGGGCAGGGCAAAGTACCGGCATGGGTTAAGGCGGTAACCATCTCTGAAACGTTAATATTTCATCCGCGACAGTTGTTTGATATACCCGCACAGAATGTCGGCTTTGAATCAATACCGGCAGGTGTGCGTGATTTGCAGTTACAGGTCTCAGCACCTGAACGTGCCATAATGGAGGTGCTTTATGATGTGCAGGATGATGAACACGCATTTACCCACGCACTTGAACTGTTTGAAGGTTTAACCAGTTTGCGCCCTAAGCGTGTTAATACCTTATTGCAGCATTGTCGTAGCATCAAAGTAAAGCGACTGTTTTTATTTATGGCCGATCAGTTCAGTTATCCGTGGATAACACGAATAGAAAAACAATTGTTGGACTTAGGTAGTGGTAAACGGGTGATAGTAAAAGGTGGAAAACTGGACAAACAGTATTTAATCACCGTACCAGAACGCCGCCATCTGTAATAAATGATCAGTAATCAGTAATCAGTATGGATACATAACCAAAATGCTTAACAGGGAAACACCGTATTATCATCATGTTACATTATGGAATGCGCGCTAATGGCTAATCCCAAAAACAACCAGTCACAGTTCATTATTTACCAAACCGAAGACGGTGATACCCGGCTGGATGTGCGTTTTCAGGATGAAACCGTTTGGCTAACCCAGAAAATAATGGCCGAGCTATTTCAAACCAGCGCAAGCAACATCGGTATGCACTTGGCTAATATTTATACAGATGGGGAGTTGGACGAAAAAGCAACTACCAAGGATTTCTTGGCAGTTCGTCACGAGGGTGCCCGCCAGGTTGCCCGCAAGCTCAAACACTACAATCTGGATGCCATAATATCCGTGGGCTATCGGGTACAAAGTCATACCGCTACCCGCTTTCGACAATGGGCAACCCAACAATTGAGGGAATACATCGTCAAAGGTTTTGTACTGGATGATGAACGCCTGAAAAATCCTGATCAGCCATTTGATTACTTTGAAGAGCTGACCCGCCGTATTCAGGATATTCGCACCTCTGAAAAACGGTTTTATCAAAAAATTACCGACATATACGCTACCAGTGTGGACTATGACCCAACTTTGGAAGCCAGTATTATATTTTTCAAAACGGTACAAAACAAAGTGCATTGGGCCATCACCGGCCAAACCGCTGCCGAAATTATTCATCAGCGTGCCGACAGCCAAAAAGATAACATGGGCTTAACCAATTGGCGTGGCAGCAAAGTTCGCAAGCAGGACGTTGTCATTGCCAAAAATTATCTCAGCGAGGAAGAATTAAGCCCCCTCAATAATCTGGTTGAACAATACCTGATTTTTGCCGAGGGGCAGGCCATGCGGCGCATCCCTATGGCCATGGCAGACTGGGTAAACAAACTGGATGGGTTTTTAACGCTGAATGATCGCAATATCCTTGAACATGCAGGTAAAATATCTCACCAGATAGCAAAACAACTGGCTGAACAGGAATACGACAAATTTCAGCAACAGCATGTAGCAGGCGAAACGGGGCAGGCGGATGATGTGTTGAAAAAGTTGACTAAAGCTGTAGAGCAAATGCCAAAAAAGAAAAAAGATGATTAATTGTCAGGAGATAATAATAAAACACTATGCTACCAAAGAGGTCAGTTGCCGAGTGGATATTTTATTCTGGTTTCCACGCTCCTGCGTGGTAACCCATACCCTACTTCATACCGCCGTACGCATTCCCACGC
>CAYXNL010000110.1:0-2302 GCA_964466455.1 uncultured Thiotrichaceae bacterium | reverse complement strand
TACTGACCGATAATTCACTAATTTCAGCCGCCGCTTTCTGACTGCGTTCCGCCAGTTTTCTGACTTCTGACGCCACTACCGCAAAACCTTTGCCATGTTCACCGGCACGTGCTGCTTCAATCGCTGCATTTAACGCAAGTAAATTAGTCTGACGGGCAATTTCCTCGACGATAGAAATTTTTTCGGCGATGGATTTCATTGCTTTTACCGCTTCCGTTACCGACTTGCCGCTTGTGTTTGCATCTTCTGCTGCTTTCAATGCAATTTGTTCCGTTTGCCCGGCATTGTCCGCACTTTGGCGAATATTTGCCGACATCTGTTCCATTGCGGAGGATATTTCCTCCAGCGAAGCGGCCTGCTCCGAAGAGCCTTCACCAATGGCTCTGGCTGCATCACTTACCTGGGTGGAAGAATGCGCCCCCTCATTGGCATTTTCCTGCACACTGCTGATTACCTCGGTGAGTTTTTCAACCGTGGTATTCACACTATGCTGCAACGTGGCAAACACCCCTTTATAGTCACCCTCTATTTTTTTGAGCAGGTCGCCCTGTGATAAATCGTTTAGGGCATTAACCACCACATTGATATTTCTACCGGTAATATCCAGTACCTTATTGATACTTTCTGCCAGTGTTCTGTAACGGTCATCTTTACTCTCACCCACATTCATCAGACTGAAATCTCCTTTTTCTGATGCCTGCACCATATGCTGAATGACCCGGTTACGATCCGTCAAATCCCCCCACTCAATAACTGTGCCCAGGCGTTCTCCACTTTCATTACGCACCGGTGTGGCGGTAATCTGCAGATCCACTCCGGCCAGAGTAATATTACTGGTAATTGTTTGACTGATTTCTTCTGCAAAAACACTCGCCCCCTGCTGATTATTATTAAACAGGCTAATGTTTTTACCCGGTAAACCGGCTACATTAAACTCAGGAATCGTTTTTATCAGTTTATCTTCTATCTCCGTAAACATGGCGTTTATGGCATTATTCATATAAATAATGGTATTGGTCGTATCCACTAGCATAACGTTGGCGGTAGCCATATCCAGTGCAGTTTTTATACGCCCGGTTTGTATCGCCATTTCAGTCATGTTTTTAATATCGTAACCAAGACGGATTTGTAACGCGCTAAGTCCATCGAGCATTTCACCTGTTTCATCCTCTGACTTAATGTATATATCATTATTAAATTTTCCATCAATAATATGATTAAAGATCTCCAGCATTTGCCTCATTGACCCGGTAACTGATCCGGTAATCCATACTGATAACATAATTATCATGAGTGTAAATACGGCAACCAGACCCACAGTCCAGTACATAATCTGACGAAATTTATCAACACGCTGATGCAATAATACAATTAGCTGCGCGGCAGATACATCAAACAGAGCAGAGACTTTATTAACCGCGCTGTTACTTTCATTATAAAATCTGTCACTATCATAATTTAATACGCTGTCAGTAATAATATGCTGCTTAACACTACCGATAAGGGTCCACACTGATGCGTTTAATGCATCCAGCGGTTTTTGTAACGCACCGACAAGTGAGCTGTCCTCCATCATTTCAATACTTAACTTAGCTACCGTAGTGGTTACACCTTTTTTAGCATTAATCATAAAATTAATCATACGTGATTGCTGATTATCAGTTAGTTTCCCTGCTCTTAATACGTCTGTCCCCAGCTCACGCAACTGAACTAAGTTATCAATTAATTCAGGAATTTTGTTAGTCACAGTATCCACCAGATAAGAGGTGTGTGTATCAGGATCAATAATTAAATCAGAATTAACTTCAATAGTATTAGAAAAATTTATTACACTACTGATTAAAACCGTATATTGGCCAAAACTTTCTTTTGCCGATAATCGGCCTGACTGAGAGAGTAAGTTTTCCCAGCGTTGCTTAATGCTCTGCCATTCTGCATTAACCTTTAGCTGCTTTCCAAAATTCACATTTATTTTATTAATATTTTTTATATCCGTTTCTATTTTTTCTTTTATTACGGTCAGCCTGTTTTTATATTTATTTTTACCGTTAAGGTAGGCATGGGTAACACCTCTACTCTCATAGATATCAGATAATAGCTGTTTCACCTGGATGATATATGTAATACCACTAATTTCATTCTCGCCCAAGGTAATAGATTTATCTTTTTCCATCACCAGAAGAATGGATAACAGAATAACCGGTAACATCATTGCAGTAACAACTGTGCCGAATTTTTGCTGCAAACTCATGCGGTTAAATATATTTATTTTCTGCCAGAAGGTCGGTTTTAGCGTTGCCTC
>CAYXNL010000109.1:0-2363 GCA_964466455.1 uncultured Thiotrichaceae bacterium | reverse complement strand
TCAAGTGAACCCTCGCGGGTTCCGAGGGTTCAAATCCCTCTTTCTCCGCCATTTTAAACAGGTACTCTCATGCAGGTTAGTACCCACTACCCGTCCGGGTTGGCCGCGATACTCTCCCAAAACCATAAACCAAATTATAAAAAATGGTATTTTCCTGATAATTCTGGGTAAATCTGGTACTTTGTTTTTTACGGTATTTTATATCCAGCGTACTACGAAGTTTTCTCGAATGCATGTAGATGAGATTAAAACCAACACTAAAGTTATTATCATTTCTATCCAGTTCAGTGAGGCGGGTCTTATCATAGTAAGTATAAAATCCACTGGATAATAATGCTGTGACTGGATAATTTAAATCAATTCCCAATGCACTGATACTACGGTCATTCGGTGAGTCGCTATACATAATCCCCCGATATTCTACCCACAGGTTCGAGTTGAATGTGCCATCTTCACGGTTATAGGCTAACCTGGCTAATTTATTACGTATAACATCCGTTGTAATCTGTACATTATTATAATTGCCATTATCAGGATTAATAATTATATTTAACTGGCCACTACTAGAATCAGTTAGTTCGCTTGACAAGTTAACCGTCACCTTAGAATGACCGGTAAGATTCGTTAGCCATAATAGATTACCTGAAAAACCGCTATAACTTTGATTTCCCCGCTTCACATTTGTTGTCCCCGCACTCAATGAATAATTTGAGCGGGCACGATTGCCACTAACCGTTAGTTGCAGGGTAGAAAACGTGGTATCGGAAATTACGGGGATGTCGTAATCTATCTTTCGCACACTGGCGTTAAATCCGACATTAGTGAGGCGATACATGCGATACAATAAACTGGCATTCATTGCATATTGTTTGTTATCGGTATTTAGTACCTCATAATAGTATTTACTATATTCTGGTACCAGCGTGATTGACCATTTTTTTGATACCGGTATTGCCCAGTTTGCACCAACATTAAAAATATTAGTATTCTGAATATTTCCCGGCCGATTTGAATTGATAGAAACAACGGGAGTCTGATAAAAGTTATCCCGCATAGTCAGGTGAAACTGATTCTTCACTGCTTCCCAGTCCATATCTCCATTCAGGTTAAAATAACGCTGGTCAGCATAGGTGTCCTGTGTATAAACATACTTGTTCAGTGATGACGTTATATCGGTCAGCAATGGCCCTTCATTATGCTTAATATCCAGCCCCACATACCCGACAGCAATCGTGTCGGCTTTCTTGTTGTCCTGTGTCAATCTGACATTATCGGTATATTCTGCACCTACTCCCACTCCCGGTTTAATTTTCAGCGCCTGTGCCACACTGCTATAAAAAAACAGCATCAATATTATCAGTCCGGTATATGTACCGGAAGATTGCCGATTCATCTGTATTGACATACTAATCATTATTATTTATTACCAACTGCCTGTAAAATATAATGTTCGCTACACATGATAAGCCAATAGTACTCTGGTTAAATTGTAAATTAGCTCCCTGGCTTCCCAGCTTAATAAACCGCCCCGCCGCAAGCGGACAGGAATCACCCTCTGGAGAATGAAAATTTGTTTAAAAATTACGTTCCGGCACGGTAATAATATCCCCTGGAAGCAGTATCATATTGGTACGCATATCACCATCCTCCAGAATATCTTTCAGGTGAATATCATAAGTAACCATCTTCTTTGCCATACGCCGGTGTAACTTAGTATCATTGGCATCGGCATATAGATCAACACTACCTGCTTCCAGCACTGCATCCAATACTGTCATCCCCTGATGATAAGGCATTGAGGTGTTTTTCACTACTGCGCCGGTAACGCGAATACGTGAAAGGAATTCATTTCCCTGCAGGCTGGTGAGAATAACGGTTACGTTAGGGCTTTTAATATACACCGACAGTTTTTTCTCAACTTCTCTCGCCAGTTGTGCAGGTGTGCGACCTACCGCCATTACATCGCCCACCAGTGCGACGGAAATTTTACCATCTGGGCGAATGGGTTCACCGATGGAAAGGTCAGGATTTTTCCATACATTAATCTGCACCTGGTCCCCCACCGACATCCGATAAGATTTGGTTAAAACACTGGGTCCCTGGTTTGTTATAGATGATGCAGGTATTTTCTGAACAACCTGACTGGAGGCACAACCGGTAAGCAGGCCCAGGATATAAAGGCTAATAATTAAATATAATAATTTCATTTTTCCGTTTTTTTGTAATAATTAAAAATAATAAATTGATGATGGAAACGCTCTGCTTCACTTATCAAAAACAGCAGAACAGATTTTCTTTTATTATAATTGTCCATTATAACCGTCCATTATAACCGTCCATCAACGTCCCCTGACGGCAACATA
>CAYXNL010000108.1:0-2432 GCA_964466455.1 uncultured Thiotrichaceae bacterium | reverse complement strand
TATCAACGTAGCAGTATGATAGCTGGAAATTCAGTATTTTTCAGAGGTTTTGGTGTCTGAGGGCAGAGAAAAATTGTTTTTTCAGTTGACAAAGAAACACGGGCTCCTGGGGTAAAGTCTATTGATAATGGTAATAAACAACCCCGCCGCAAGCGGCGGGGAATATAACCCCAAGAGATTCAATTAAACGCCTGAAATAAATTAGTCAATATTTGCAGGAATTGTTCCTTTTTCTACCTGCATCGGTTTTGGTTTTTTATGTGATACCTTTTGCATATCTGTACCAGGCATTAATTCAAAATAAGGGTCAAAATTAGTCATTGCGCTGCGTATTTTATCGAATATTTTACGCTTACCTTTAAATGTTGCCTTACCCGCCTTTAGCTGATCGTCAAACGTTTTAACACCCATCATTATTGGAAGCAAATCTTCCCGGTTGATAGTAATTGTCAGACCAGCATCCTTCGCCCTATACCCTTCGATATTTGTCAGGGTTTCATTACTCAGTTCTATCACATATTCTTTTTTATTATCCGGTGTGATTAAATTGATTTTTCCCTTCAGACCTTTCACCTTGTTACCATCAAGTCGGATCGCCAGATAATCCAGCCACAGGCCGGTACTCATGGCTCGAATCATATCCGGCCCGGTACCATGAGGCGTTATGCCTTTCTTTATACCATTACGCAGTTCGTAAGCTGCCGCTAAAAAGCTATTGCGTACGCTTGGGCTTTCCTGCTGGTATCCAATTTGTTCAAAATTATCCGCAAGCAGATCTTTCGCCTGCTGATTATGTGGCTGGGCATACACAAGTTTGTTCAGGATCTCGGTGGCAAGTTTGTACTTACCATGTTGATATAGAGATTCTCCCTTACGAATAATTTTTTTCGCCCCACCCATCATTTCTACATAAAGTGGTGCAGAGTCTTCAGGTGACAAAGGAATTAACGTGGTCGGATTTCCATCCCAATATCCCAGATAACGGTTAATGACTGCACGGCTATTATGTTTAACAGAACCATGATAACTACGCGCATGCCATTTATTCTGCAGACTTTCAGGCACCTTATAAACGTTTTGAATCTGGTTTATGGTGACACCTTCATTGGCTAGATGTAATACACCATTATTCAGGTTGGCATAGGTATCACGCTGGTCTTCCATCACTTCCATAACCCGCCTATGTCCCCACCTTGGCCAGCTATGTGACGCTATCATCACGTCTATATTCGGGCCAAATTTATAAATAGCTGCATTAATTTCTTTCGACCATTTAAGCGCATCACGAACCAGTGCGCCACGCAATGTATAGATATTATGAATAGTGCCGACTATGTTCTCTGCCGCCCAGAACAGTTTTTTATTTGGGAAAAAAGTATTCATCTCAGCCGGTGCTTCGGTACCGGGCGTATTTTGAAAAACCATTTTTACGCCATCAACAGTCATCGTTTGAAATGGTCCTTTAATAATAACATTTGGTGGAATTAGCCCCAGATTTCCCGCTGCTGTATTCTTACCAATAGCCTGATCGACGTGACCATAAGGACTTGCCGGCAACAGCACACCATACTGGTAGAACATACGACGTGCCATTGCAGTGCCGGCATACACATTTTCGGCTATGGCATGTTTCATGAAACCTTCCGGGGCAATAATTTTCACCTTGCCACTTTTCACATCTTTTTCATCAACAACACCGCGCACACCACCAAAATGGTCAGCATGCGAATGTGAATAAATAACAGCGACAACAGGGCGTTTACCTAATTGCTGATTGATGAATTTTAATGCTGCTCTGGCAGTTTCCTTTGCCGTCAGGGGATCGAATATTATCCAGCCTGTTTTTCCTTTAATAAAGGTAATATTTGCAAGATCAAAGCCGCGAATCTGATACACACCATCCATCACCTTATAAAGGCCATAGTTCATATTAAGCAACGCCTGCCGCTGCAATGAGGGGTTTATCGAATCATAATTTTTTCCTTTCTTTAGAAGGAAATCATATTTACCCATATTCCATGCCACATTACCCGCATCAGCCATTATCTTGCGATATTTCGGTGCAGCGATGAATCCCCTTTCCATTTCTTCAAAATCTCGTCTGTCAGCAAAAGGTAATGACATCCGTAAATGTTTCTGATATTCAATTGTATACTTCGATGGCATCTTGCCTTTTTTATCAAAATGCGTAGTTGATGAACGAGCAGCCATTGCTAATGGGGTACTCAGTAACACTATCACGCTAACAGCCAGCGTAAATTTTGAATATATTTTCATCGTATATTCCTTGTTTATTAATTATTAATCATTAATCAGTTATCCGATAACTACGGATCATCAGTCCGTATATCAGGGGGGGTCAATTGTAGTAAAAATTATTAAAATATGCCACTTCCACCGTTGTTAATCCATAGTTGTTAAACTTTATCAGA
>CAYXNL010000107.1:0-2557 GCA_964466455.1 uncultured Thiotrichaceae bacterium | reverse complement strand
AAAGCCGGTTAGTAAAAAAACCAGGCTCTATTAATGAAGTGACCCAAATAGAGCTATGTAATTCTTTGCAAGAACTGTTCGCGTATTAAAAACGAGCTAAAGAATCTCTGATTAAGTCGTGAATTGGCATCTTGAAGGGCCACAGAAGTGACTTTTTCAGGAATGACTAGTTATCTGCGTTACTTCCGGCTGTTCCCTGTTGTTCTCTTGCTACGGCGCGGTAACCGATATCGGTTCGGTAATACATATTCTCCCAGCTTATTCTGGTTACCAGGTTATAGGCTTTTTTCTGCGCGCTGGTTACACGCTCCCCCAGAGCAACAGCGCATAAAACTCGTCCACCATGGGTAACAATCTGGCCATCTCTGTTTATGGTGCCTGCGTGAAAGATCTTGCCGTCATCCATTCTGTTATTCTCCAGTCCATGAATTACATCACCTTTGTGGTAATGTTCCGGGTAACCTCCGGCTGCAAGGACGATACCAAGAGCGGTGCGTTTATCCCACACGGCTATAGTTTTATCCAGTGTTCCAGATAAAGCATCCAGACAATGTTGAACCAGATCCGACTGTAGGCGCATCATAATCGGCTGTGTTTCCGGGTCACCAAAACGAACGTTATATTCCAGTACATTGGGGATTCCTTCCTGGTTAATCATGACACCGGCATACAGAAAACCGGTAAAAGGATGACCTTCTTCCGCCATGCCTTTAACCGTCGGTTCGATCACCATCTGCATAATGCGCTCATGCATGGCAGGGGTAATAACCGGTGCAGGTGAGTAGGCTCCCATGCCGCCGGTATTAGGTCCTTTGTCACCGTTGTCGCGTGCCTTGTGATCCTGTGAGCTGGCCATTGGCAGAACATTCCTGCCATCAACCATACAGATAAAACTGGCTTCTTCGCCATATAAAAATTCTTCGATAACGATGCTTGCGCCTGCATCGCCAAATTTATTGTCAGCCAGCATCGCCTTTACTGCGGTGATGGCTTCGTCACGGGTTTGTGCCAGAATCACGCCTTTACCGGCAGCCAGACCATCCGCCTTGACTACAATTGGTGCGCCTTTTTCCTCAATGAAAGCAATCGCCGGTTCGATCTCGGTAAAATTGCCGTAAAAGGCGGTTGGTATATTGTGTCGAGCAAGGAAGTCTTTGGTAAATGCCTTGGAGCCTTCAAGTTGGGCGGCTGCTTTTGTCGGGCCGAATATTTTTAAACCGGCAGCGGAAAAGTTGTCGACAATGCCGGCAACCAGTGGCGCTTCGGGGCCGACGATGGTTAGCCCAATATTTTTTTGTTGTGCAAACTGTAGCAGGGCGTTGATATCATCACTGCTGATTTCAATATTTTCAAGTTTTTCCTCCAGCGCGGTACCGGCATTACCGGGTGCAACATAAACTCGTTTAACCAGTGGAGATTGCGCGGCCTTCCAGGCAAGTGCGTGTTCGCGACCACCGCTACCAATGACTAAAATATTCATATTATCTGACTCGGATTAAACTGTAGTGGGCGCGTATTCTACACCATTGTCTATGCCAGTCGGGGTCGTGCGTAATAGCAGGGCTATGGCGAAATAATAAGAAAATACACGAAAAATTGCAGCAATTAATAAAATAAAAGATTAGCGTCTGTTCCCCTGGTTATCAAAAAACAAGTATTTTGAGAAATAAGTGACCTATTTTCTCAAATGAAACTATATTTGAGAAGCAAAAGTGCTATCCGGTTAAAAACCGGTCAAAATGAGCAAGTACACGCTAACAAATTTTCCACCCGAACAGCCTTTTGAAACGGCTGAAGTACTGCGAGCACTTGTTAAGGCGCATCGCTACCTGGCTGAACTGAAAGGCATGGCGCGCACCATTCCTAATGAGGGTCTGCTGGTTTCTGCCTTGTCATTGCAGGAGGCGCAGAGCAGTTCTAAAATAGAAAACATTATCACTACGCAGGACGCTTTATATAAATATCAGCTTCAACCAGATGCGGCAGACCCGGTAAGCAAAGAAGTGGTGCGTATGGCGCTTATTCATCACCAGTTTGAAAGCATACACCCGTTTTATGACGGTAATGGCCGTACCGGACGTATTATCAATATTCTGTATCTGGTAAAAGAAAGCCTGCTGGATGCCCCTATATTGTATTTAAGCCGGTATATCAGCCAGACAAAAGGGCAATATTACACCAGTTTGCAAAAAGTCAGAGATACTAATGAATGGCAGCAATGGATAGTCTACATATTAGAAGGAATCGCCATTACCGCACAACAGGCGAATTCAGGTTGTAAGTGCACCACTCATTGAACCAAAGAAGACTTCATGAGGCGTCTGATAATCGAGACATTTTCTTGGTCGATTATTGAGTTTCTTAACGACTAAAGCAAGCTGTTTATCATTAATTAAAGATTTCAGGCCCGAATGCCTTAAATGCCGTATGGATCGTATTTGCCTGCAGTACAGTATCAGCGGGGTGATAACCAGAATGGAAGGACGGTTGTTATTGTTGGGGCTGACCCAGGTAACAGAGTACAAATATTGTCAGTTAGATGGTAGGCCTGCGACTA
>CAYXNL010000106.1:0-2706 GCA_964466455.1 uncultured Thiotrichaceae bacterium | reverse complement strand
ACCCAATATATTAAAATCTTCTCTACCGGGAAAAATAGTCGTTATTATCGGCCTGCTAACTTCCAGTTTTTATATTAATGTTCGGGCACAGACAAATGCTGAGCAATTATTTTCCAGATACTGTGCAAGTTGTCATGGAGACAAACGTCTGGGAGATATCGGACCGGCATTATTACCGGAGAATTTGCATCGGTTAAGAAAAAAACAGGCCGCTAAGGTAATAAAAGATGGACGCATTGCAACACAGATGCCCGCCTTTAACAAGCAACTGAATGCTGAAGAAATCCGGTTACTGGTAAAACTAATTTATTCACCACCAAAAACCAGACCGGTATGGGATCGAAAACAGATTAATCATAGTCACATCATCTATCAGCAGGCATACAGGAGAAGCAATGCCCCCTCCGTTAAACCAGTTTATAGCGCTGACCCACTAAATCTTTTTCTGGTTGTAGAAGGTGGCGACCATCATGTTACGGTACTTGATGGCGATAAAATGGTACCAATTAAACGTTTTAAGTCACGCAGAGCGTTACACGGTGGACCAAAATATTCATCTAGCGGGCGCTATGTGTATTTCGCCTCACGTGATGGCTGGATCAGCAAGTTCGATATGTACACGCTGGAAACCGTAGCAGAGACTCGTGCAGGTATCAATACACGTAATGCAGCTGTCTCTGCCGATGATCGTTATGTATTAGTGGGTAATTACCTTCCTCATACGCTGGTATTACTCGATGCCAAAGACCTTAGTTTAATAAAAATTATTCCGGTAAAAGATGATTTTGGTCATTCCTCCCGGGTCAGCGCTGTTTATACAGCACCGCCAAGACATAGTTTTATTGTGGCATTAAAAGATCTGAAGGAAGTCTGGGAAATTAATTATACTGATCATCCCCCTACTGTTTATAAAGGTTATGTACATGATTATAAAATGGCAGGAGGTCTGGCTGAAAAAGGGCGATTTCCTATACGAAAAATTCCGGTAGACGAATATCTGGATGACTTTTTCTTTGATCAGAATTATAAAGACCTGATCGGAGCATCAAGGAATGGCAATAAAGGCATTGTAATAAATTTAATTACCGGACAGAAAATTGCAGATATTGATTTACCCGGTATGCCTCACCTCAGTTCAGGTATTACCTGGAAATACAAAAATACAACAGTACTGGCTACCCCAAATTTACGCAAAGGAATGGTTAGTATTATTGATATGAAAACATGGAAAATAATAAAGAAAATAAAAACTGATGGCCCTGGTTTTTTTATACGTAGTCATGAAAATTCTCCTTATGCCTGGGTCGATGTTTTTTCTGGTCCGCATAAAGATGAAATGCATATTATCGATAAAAAAACGCTTAAAATTATAAAAACATTAACCCCAGATCCTGGTAAAACATCCTTTCATATTGAATTTAATCGTGACGGTAGTCGCGCACTATTAAGTATCTGGGAGAAGAAAGGAGAAATTATCGTGTATAACAGTAAAACGTTAGAAATTGTGAAACGCCTGCCAATGAGTAAACCGGTAGGTAAGTATAATGTTTATAATAAAATTCATCGTTCCGAAGGCACCAGTCACTAATAACCACACAATAATTTGGAGTACTATCAACACCCGCAAAATTGTCTTTTTTGCTTGACCTAAGTCATGTACTGAAACACATCACTATAACAAACTCTGTTAAACCTTATACAGGAGGAACAGGGTATGTCACAAACCTTTACTAAATCTATGGCACGTAACATCTTTTATGGTGGCAGCGTGTTTTTCTTTTTACTTTTTATTGCATTGACTGTCGACACAACCGCTGCATTACCTAAACGTGATAACCGGGCTAATTTAACCGAACAGGTTGCATCGGGTAAAAGGCTTTGGGAAAAACACGATTGCATTGGCTGTCACACTATCCTGGGTGAAGGTGCCTACTATGCACCCGAACTGGGTAATGTATATAAACGTTTTGGTAATAGTACTGCTGCTATTAAGGCCTTTATCAAAAGCCGTCCTAAAAATGGTGTACCCGGTCGACGCAGTATGCCCCAGTTTAATATGACAGATAAAGAGCTGGATGCTGTGGCAGCATTTCTGAAATACTCATCAGAAATTAATACCAATAACTGGCCACCGAATATCCAGGGTTAAATTTAATTGCTCAGCTTATTTGAATTAAAATCAACGGAGATTGTAATTATGAAATACCAATCACAGACGGTTGCAAAGCCTTATTTTATTGCAGCCATCGGTTTATTTGTCGGCCAGATTGTCTTTGGTCTGATAATGGGGCTGCAATATGTTATGGGGAACTTTTTATTCCCGGAAATTCCATTCAATGCAGCACGGATGGTTCACACTAACCTGCTTATTATCTGGTTACTGTTCGGTTTTATGGGAGCCGCTTATTATCTGGTACCGGAAGAATCGGAAACTGAGTTATTCAGCCCAAAGCTGGCAATTATTACTTTCTGGGTTTTTCTTGCAGCCGGAGTGCTGACCATACTTGGCTATCTACTGGTTCCTTACGCCACGCTTGCTGACATAACAGGTAATAATTTATTTCCCACTATGGGTCGAGAATTTTTAGAACAACCAACCATTACCAAGATAGGTATCGTTCTGGTCGCATTATCCTTCCTGTTTAATATCGGTATGACAGTATTAAAAGGTCGTAAAACGGTCGTTACTCTGGTGTTATTACTCGG
>CAYXNL010000105.1:0-3229 GCA_964466455.1 uncultured Thiotrichaceae bacterium | reverse complement strand
CTGATAAATATTCCCAGCAGTCCCTTTTTAATCCACGGTGATGCTCATGCGTAAAGTCTGTGTGGTTTCCGGAAGCCGGGCGGATTACGGACTTTTGTACTGGCCCATGAAGCAAATTCAACAGGATGATGCGCTGGAACTACAGATAGTCGTAACGGGGATGCATCTATCCCCCGAGTTTGGCATGACGGTTCGCTTATTTGAAGAGGATGGCTTTGCCGTTTCCAGACAGGTTGATATGTTGCTATCAGATGATTCACCGGTTGCGGTAACAAAATCACTGGGACTGGCCGTTCTTGGTTTTGCCGATGCCTTTGAGCAGTTGCGTCCTGATATTATTCTTTTACTGGGGGATCGTTACGAGATTCTGGCCGCTGCCGAGGCGGCGTTGATTGCCCGAATCCCCGTTGCACATATTGCTGGTGGTGATACAACTGAGGGAGCCTTTGATGAATCTATCCGGCATAGTATAAGCAAAATGTCCCACCTTCATTTTGTGAGCAATGCGCTGTCTGCACAACGTGTTCGCCAACTCGGAGAAAATCCGGATTATATCTTTAATGTTGGCGCCACCTGTATTGATGCGATTGTTCATACAGACTATCTGGATCGCGATGCTTTTTTTGCGGCTATTCGATTTTCTCCCCGAAAATATAATTTACTGGTAACGTTTCATCCCGTTACGTTAGGATATAGTTCTTCAACGGAGCAGTTTCTGTTGCTTCTTGATGCGCTGGATCAGCTTGGTGCGGATTATGGTATTATTTTTACAAAGCCGAATGCAGATACAGAAGGGCGGCGGTTAATACAGCTTCTTGATGCGTATGTGGCCAAACACGGGAATATCAGCAGTTATACGTCTCTTGGCAAGCATTATTTGAATGCACTTAAACATGTTGATATGGTTGTTGGGAATTCATCCAGCGGCATTTATGAATCACCCTCATTCGGTATTCCAAGCATTAATATTGGTGACCGACAGAAAGGCCGGCTTATGGCTGCTTCGGTGATCAACTGTAAGGCGCAGACGCCTGATATTGTGAAAGTTATTCGTACTTCAATCGGTAAGCGGTTTGAAAATTTGCTTAATCCGTATGGTGATGGGAAAAGTTCAGCCAGAATTGTTGAACAGCTAAAAGCGATTCCTCATCCTGATCGCCTTTTACAGAAACATTTTTTCATGGAGGGGGAGGGTCATGCATAATAACACTCCGGTTTTTATCATTGCAGAAGCGGGCGTCAATCATAATGGCTCCATTGATATGGCTTTGCAGCTTGTTGATGCCGCTGCTGCCGCAGGTGCCGATGCAGTAAAATTTCAGACCTTTATCGCCGAGAATCTTGTTAGTAAATATGCGGATAAAGCTAATTATCAGCAGCAGTCTACTGATGCCACAGAAAACCAGCTAACAATGCTTAAACAGCTTGAGTTAAGTAAACAGGATCACCAGAAAATAATTGAGCGTTGTTGTAATGCTGACATCACATTTCTGTCATCACCCTTTGATCATACAAGCCTTGATTTACTGGTGAATGATTTTGGTTTGTCTCAGATAAAACTGGGTTCCGGTGAACTGACGAATGCACCATTATTACTTGCCGCTGCTCGGAGTGGGCGCTCGATCATTCTATCAACCGGAATGGCGACATTGGCAGAAGTAGAATCGGCATTATCCGTGCTGGCTTTTGGTTATCTGGATAACACAACCGACCCGTGTATGGATGCGTTCGCGTGTTCCTACGCATCAGATGAAGGCAGGCAACGGTTACAAAATAAAGTTACTTTATTGCATTGTACGACTGAATATCCAGCGCCTTATATGGAGGCGAATTTACGTGCCATGGATACACTGGCTCATGCTTTTAGCCTGCCCGTTGGTTATAGTGACCATACTGATGGCTGGGCTATCCCGTTGGCTGCGGTTGCCAGGGGCGCAACGGTTATTGAAAAACATTTTACCCTGGATCGAAAACTGTCTGGGCCGGATCATCGTGCTTCATTGGAGCCTGATGCATTGAAAAAAATGATTGAATCTATCCGGCAGATTGAGATGGCTTTGGGAAACGGGGTGAAACAAGCGGCTCCTTCAGAAGAAAAAAACAGACCTATGGTGAGAAAGAGTCTGGTTGCCGCAACGAATATCGCATGTGGGGAACGCTTTTCACGGCAAAATCTTACTGTCAAACGACCTGGTTACGGGGTCAGTCCATTTCAGTACTGGGCCCATCTTGGTCGTCCGGCGAGTCGTTCCTATAGCTATGATGAGGTTATTGAAAATTGACTCTTCCCGTTATTGTACTTGGTGCTGGCGGGCATGCTCAGGTGGTGGTCGATACGCTGTTGAGTATGCAGATGCCGATTATCGGGTATTGTGCCCCAGATAACTCGATGTCAGGAATACTTGAAGGACTCGATTACCTGGGGGATGACAATGCGCCCGGCCGTTTTTCTGTCGATGAAATACGCCTTGTAAATGGTTTGGGAAGTACTGCAACAGTAGAGATCCGGGCGAAGCTGTTTAGCCGATTTAAAAGTAGGGGGTTCCATTTTGCAAGCATTATTCACCCGTCAGCAGTGATTGCTCGGCATGTTCAATTTGGCGAGGGTTGTCAGGTTATGGCGGGAGCAGTGATCCAGCCTGGTGTGCAGTGTGGTGATAATGTAATTATCAATACCTGTTCAAGTGTCGATCATGATTCCAGAGTGGGTGCACATACGCATATTGCTATTGGCGCAAGAATTTCGGGTACAGTAACTATTGGAGAAAAAGTGCATATTGGTGCGGGTAGCACAATTATTCAGGGTGTCTCGATTGGTAACAACTGTACACTGGGTGCTGGAACCGTTGTGATTCGGGATATAGCTGATTATGAAAGCATGGTGGGTGTCCCAGCACACAGGCTAACAAAATGAAACAACTTGACGATATTCTCATTCCGCCATCCACTTCGATATTCGAAGCGATTAAAGCGATTGATGCCGGTTCGTTACAGATATTGCTGATTGTAGAAAATGGACGTTTAATGGGTACAGTGACCGATGGTGATATTAGAAGATCTATCCTGCGCGGACTGGGTACAGATGAACCGGTAACACGGGTAATGAATGCTAATCCTGTCACGGTTAATCCAGCGACTGGCAGGGGAGATATATTAGCGCTTATGCGCGCTGAGTCTATCCATTGCGTGCCAGTTATTGATGACAGTGGTTGTATTGTCGGACTCGAAA
>CAYXNL010000104.1:0-3354 GCA_964466455.1 uncultured Thiotrichaceae bacterium | reverse complement strand
TTGGCTCCCCGACCTGGGCTCGAACCAGGGACAAACGGATTAACAGTCCGTTGCTCTACCAACTGAGCTATCGGGGAATGATACTCTTCGGGCTTACAGGAGACCCTGATTGGAAGGCGGTATGCTACCGATTTGGACTGTATCGGTCAATAGCTTTTATCTGATTTATTAATAAATTTATTTATTTTCGGGCAAATATTGCCCATGTTGTCGCAATATGCGTCACTTCCTGAATGGTTTGTAATGGTGTACGCATAAGATAGAATGGGGCAATACAAATAAAGGGAAATGTAATGTTACATTGACAGCTTTTATGACGTATTGCGTTACGTTATTAAAGATAATTATCTTTTACCAGAGCTTCAATGTTCCTGCTGCAATATTCCCGATTGTCCTGATACTGGGCAAGTATTTCAATAGCCAGTTTTTGCCAGTGTTTTTTACCGGTGCTAATGTTTTTATGTAGTAGATCAGTATTACCGTTTTTACACCATTGCTGGTAGGCATTCATTAAAGAGGGGTAGATGTGTTTCCGCATAGCGGTGAGGTTGGCGAAATAGAAATGGATGCTTGCCTGCTGATTTTTACTGGTGGCCCGATTGCTCAGAAGCTCGGGCAGGGTGTGCAGGGTATCAGCAAGGTGGTCACGTACCGCACGCGCCATAATTTCAGCCGGGGTAAAGCTAATGTCATTCATCATGACCTGCCAGCCGGGTAGCATTTTTCCCGCCTGGATTTCACCGATCTCATGCAGAATAGTGGCCTGAATTTCATTGTTGGTCATTGCATCCAGTGCTATATTCTGATCATCATCAAACTGATAGCAGGCAATGGCACGTGCCATCGCATTTTTTGGCTGGTTCCAGCGCCATTCTTCAATACGTTCCCAGAGCAACCGTTTAAAAGATTCACGGCGGATATAAATGGTTTGATTATGGCTCATTGCCGGTGGTGAACTAAGGTCACGCGCATACTCACGGCCGGAAATATAAATATCATAACCATCGTACTGTCTGTGCTGTTCCAGGTGGGCAAGGAAAAAATGGGGTTTGGATTTAACCCCGTAACCACCGCTATATATCAAATTCTCGGGAACTAGTATGCGGTTTATTTTATCTGATTCGAATGGGTCGAAGTTGTCTGAGCAGATAGAAAGAGATTGATAGTCTCTGTGTTCCAGTGTTTCCCACAGTGCTTCACGATGACCCAACCAGTTACCTATTTTTTTTGCAGAAAGCTCATCGGTAAAATGTTGTTGCTGCTCCCATCGGTAATATTCGCGCATTTTTAATAAATACACACACATGGTGTAGTTACCTGCATGTCGCGCATCAGATATATGGCAGTTATACTGTACCGTTTCGATTAGTGGATTATAGTCAGATTTCATATAACCTTCGTACAGTCGTGGTGATAGTGGTACCTTACCAGTATAGTATGGTAACCTTCTACACCTTTTTTAGTAAGGGTTTCAATGTATTGAGGTATTAGATGAAACTACGTGTAAATAATAAGTGGAGTGATAAAAATAAAGTCCGTTCTGTTGAAGATACAGGCAGTGTACTTGGTTTTAACCTATGGAAAGTGGCGGGTGAAAATATCTTGCATCTGGAAAATGAAGGTTTTCAGACAGACACTTTTAATCAGCGTCTTGATGTTATTGCCGAGCTATCGGCCTTTTATATCCATGTTATTGACCGTATAATTTCGGCAAGGGATTATACGGCTGAGAATCGACAGGCGCTGATTACTGCGCTGGCGCTGAACCTGGCAAAAACTATGCATGATAACCGCCGGGATTATTCTGAAAATAAAGATGAGGACTATCAGGGGATGTTTATTCATTTGTTAAATGAGCGTATGACGGAATATGCAAATTTCAGTTTTGATGGTGAGCTTGACCCCGGGTTCCAGGTAAAACGTCGTGTTGGGGAATATGTGCGTGATGTTATGGGAGAAAAAGATAATAAATGGATACCAGATCAGATTATTGAGATTGAAATTCCCGATGCGATGAAAGCAATAAAGCGTATCATCAGAGGTATGCTGTAAAAAACAGTATGTTCTGATATTTATTTTCAGGTGAGCATAAAAAAATCGGCGAAGCTACGTTTTCATCACGCAGGCTTACACCGATTTTTTTTATGCAGCTATGTGCTGTATTTGCTTATTTAGTCCAGCCGCTGAAGTTATCCGTATTTTTGGCTTTACCATCTTCATAGCCAGCTTCATAAGCATCGGTAACGCGTTGTTCTTCGCGTGGCGGGTTCAGTGCATAACCACCTTCCCAGCCTATGATGTATTCTGGATTAACACCGGCGTCTTCCATTTTGGTTACTGCATTATAATATTCTTGGTTCATCTTCGTATCCTCTAGGGTTTCTCATATCAGTACCGTTGAAACCATACTCGGTAACAACATTGGTTTGTATTAACTAATCCTGATTAACACTCAAATTTCGAAATATATCGAATTATGGGCGCAGATTATACATAGTCATCAGCCTTTTTGGAATGCGCGACAACTATCCCATTAGAGGGGGAAGAGAGAATATGTAGAGAGATGCCCACCAATTCAACTTATGGTTTGTATGGGGAAATCACTGTTCTGCATGGTAAACTACCCGTTTTTATATAATCTGGGTAGGCTAATGAAAGACAATAAGGTAGATTCCGAGGTTGGCGCTTCAGTGGAACAAATAGAGATCAGTGATAGAGATGCTAGTTTTTCCAGTGGTATTGCCGCATTTGAAACAAAAAGCTTCAAACAGGCAATGCAGTTTTTACAGCCACTGGCATACGAGGGTGATGCAGAAAGTCAGCACCGTTGCTCAATTATGTATCAGAACGGTCTGGGCTGTGTCGTTAATGAAGATAAAGCCTTTGAGTTTATGTTTTCTGCAGCTAACCATGGTCATGCGATTGCTCAGCACGGGCTGGGTTTTATGTACATGGAAGGTGAATGCACAGAGAAAAATCCGCAGGAGGCTGTTAAATGGTTCAGCAAAGCGGCTGAACAGGGGCTGGTGGGTTCTATGACTACGCTGGCGATGATGTATCAGGAAGGTGCAGGGGTAGAACAGGATCTTGAAAAAGCTAAGGAATTGTACAGCAGAGCTGGGTTTGAGGATATGGTCTAACGATAACCAAAATCTTATTTTTCTAAATTTGTACCGCTTTTGTACCACAAAAACTTTAACCTAATTATTCTTTAAAATCTACGCAATGCTGGTTCTGTTCATGATGTCATCCTTCAATGACTTCTTACACTTGCCTATAGTTTGCTGCTGCGATGGTGCGCATGACGTTTCATGATATCGTGCATTAAAAATAAGGTAATATCTGTTTGACTAA
>CAYXNL010000103.1:0-3403 GCA_964466455.1 uncultured Thiotrichaceae bacterium | reverse complement strand
CTGTGGTGCCAGCTAATCGGCTACCAGCCTGAAGAAATTAAAAACCATATTTCTACCTTATCATCTCTTATCCACCCGGATCAGGTTGACCGTATCATGTCGAAACTTCAGGCATATATTCAAGGCGATAGCCCCTTCTATGAAGCAGAATTTCGTATGCAACATAAAAATGGCCAGTGGTTGTGGATATTTGCCCGTGGCACCATCATTGAACGTGACCTTGATGACAAACCCACTCGAATGATTGGTGCCATGCTGGATATCAGTCAGCAGAAATTGCAGGAGGAACAGCTGCTTCGTAGCCAGAAAATGGATGCCCTGGATAAATTAACCGGCGGCATTGCGCATGACTTTAATAATATTCTTGGTGTTATTATGGGTTATGCTGAAATGCTGGGAAAGAACACAACGAATGCAGACAAGGTTTCCCGTTATGCCAGCACTATTCATAAGGCCAGCCAGCGTGGCGCAAATCTGACCAGAAAATTACTGGCCTTTACCCAACGGGCACCTGCTGAATCAAAAGTTACACAAATTAATACGCTGATTACTGAAGAGAAAGACGTTATTCAAAAAGCGATAACATCACGTATTGAACTGCAGCTTGAACTGTCAAACACACTATGGCTGGTTAAACTTGACAGCAGTGAACTGGCTGATGTGATTTTAAATATAAGTATCAATGCAATGCATGCAATTAAAAATACCGGAACACTGACTATTGCCACCGAAAATATTTCACTGGCAGAAATACAGGCTCAGGCCATCGGGTTAGGTGAACACGAATATATCAGGCTGCGCATAACCGATACTGGCTGCGGTATTACTGACGATATTAAAGAAAAAATATTTGACCCCTTTTTTACCACCAAAGGTAAACAGGGCTCTGGTCTGGGGCTAAGCCAGACTTATGGTTTTGTACAACGCTCGAAAGGCGCTATCCAGGTTTTTTCCGAAGCTGGAAAAGGAAGCTGTTTTGAAATCTTGCTGCCGCGCTATCAAGCGCAGGATAAACCCGTCGCGCATCAGAAACCAAACAAAGCTACCCCGGTAGCAAAAGCAAAAAATGAAACCATTCTGGTTGTTGATGATGAAAGCGCATTAAGTGAATTAATCACGGAGATCCTGTCTTCACAGGGTTACCGGGTTTATACAACAACCCAACCTGAGGAGGCACTGGCTATTCTTGCTAATACTCATATTGATATCCTGCTAAGCGATATTATTATGCCAAAAATGGATGGTTATACACTTGCTGAAAAAGCCAGAGAGATACAGCCGAACATTATTATTCAACTCACCAGCGGCTATCATAACGAGGAAAAAGCGTCAGAAAAACATAAAAATCTGGCTAAAAATATTCTGTATAAACCCGTCACCAGACGGGCTTTGCTAAAACGTATGCATAAATTACTCAAGCATTAAATTACCCAATCATTAAATTAAATATGCAAAGCTGCCGGTAACACGCTATAATGATCGGCTCACTCTGGACATGTGGAACAAACACACGAAAGCATTAACAGGCAGAGCGGGTAGAATCAGTATTTTCAGGGCATAATCCTCCGGGCACTATCCTCCAGGCAAGATTCTTCAGACGAGCGACGTTCACCTGTCGAGCGAAATTACTATCACATCAGGTACACAACATGACTACCGAAACGGTAACCGCGTTTAATCAACTGGCGCTGAACGAATCACTCTTAAAAGCCCTTGACGATGTCGGTTATGAAACCCCCTCACCGATCCAGGCAGCCACCATTCCATTGTTACTGCAAGGCAGTGATATTATCGGTCAGGCACAGACAGGTACCGGCAAAACAGCTGCATTTGCCCTGCCGGCTTTATCCCGGCTGGATTTAAAACAGAAAAAACCACAGGTTTTAGTGCTAACGCCGACCCGCGAGCTGGCAATACAGGTCGCTGAAGCCTTCCAGAAATACGCCAGACACCTGCAGGGTTTTCATGTACTGCCGATTTACGGTGGACAGGATTATCGTGTTCAGCTTCGCGCCCTGGAACGTGGTGTACACGTTGCTGTTGGCACCCCTGGACGGGTAATGGATCACATGCGCAAAGGCACCTTAAAACTGAACGAACTCAAAACCCTGATACTGGATGAGGCCGATGAAATGTTGCGCATGGGCTTTATTGATGATGTTGAATGGGTAATGGAACAAACACCGGACAACCGGCAGGTCGCTCTGTTTTCCGCCACGATGCCACAGCAAATTCGGCAAATCGCAACAAGACACCTGAACAATCCGCACCAGATCACCATCAAGCTTAAAACCACCACCGCAGACACCATCCGCCAGCGTTTCTGGCCGGTCAGTGGATTGCATAAACTGGATGCCCTAACCCGTATTCTGGAAGCGGAAGACTTCGATGCCATGATTGTTTTTGTGCGCACCAAAAATTCAACCGTTGAGTTAGCAGAAAAACTCGAAGCACGAGGTTATTCATCGGCAGCACTCAATGGTGACATCGCACAAAACCAGCGCGAACGCACCGTTAACAACCTGAAAAATGGTAAAATTGATATTCTTGTTGCCACCGATGTCGCCGCACGTGGTCTTGACGTGACGCGTATTAGCCATGTATTAAATTACGATGTACCCTACGATACCGAAGCTTATGTACACCGTATCGGACGGACCGGTCGTGCCGGTCGCAAAGGTGATGCCATCCTGTTTGTGGCGCCGCGAGAAAAACGCATGTTATTCGCCATTGAAAAAGCCACCCGGCAGAAAATCACCATGATGGAACTGCCGTCCACCGAAAAAATCAATGATAAACGTGTTGAAAAATTTAAACAACGCATTACTGACGCACTGGAAAATGAAGAATTAAACTTCTTCGCCCAGTTAGTTGAACAGTACCAGCAGGAACATAATGTACCGGCGATAGAAATTGCTGCCGCATTGGCACATCTATTACAGGGTGAAACACCCCTGCTGTTACAACATAAACCACAAAAAACTGGTCATCAGCATAACCGGGATAACTGGACCGATACACCTGGTAGCGGTAATGAACGCCCGGCAGGTAAAAGAACATCGCGCAAACAGAGTAACGCCTCTCCCGGACATGAAACCAGACCTCGTAGAGAACCATCTACTGAGTCACCCGTTGAAACAGGCATGGAGCGATTTCGTCTTGAAGTTGGTCACACACATAATGTCAAACCGGGTAATATTGTCGGCGCAATTGCAAATGAAGCAGGGATTGAGAGCAAATATATCGGGCGTATCAATATCTTTGATGACTACAGCCTGATTGACTTACCCGAAGGCATGCCGAAGGAACTACTTTATACATTAAAAAAAGTCTGGGTAGCCGGACAGCAATTAAAAATATCTTGTTTCAATAAAACAACCCATAAAGATGGACCTGAAAAAAG
>CAYXNL010000102.1:0-3460 GCA_964466455.1 uncultured Thiotrichaceae bacterium | reverse complement strand
CCTGGATGGTTGATTTTAATATGCGAATAACTCACTTTTCCGCAGTAGGCATCCTATTCTCGGACAGGCCCCCGGGATTTGTTGTGTGATTTTTGATATAAAAGTTCGGGGTCTAAATCTAATTGATTGTCCCATTCTATGCTATCAAAACATACTTTTACACTTTTAAATAATTGTTCATCTTTTAACTCTTGAAATTTTCCAATTTCTAAATATGGTTTTACATCAAATATTTTCTCTTCCTGGTTTTCAAATTTTAATAACAGAAGATAATCATTTAAAGGTTTTACCTCTTTTATCGCTAAATACATTTTTTATGCTCCTTCTACTTTAAAGGGTCAATTTTAAAAGGTAATTCACCATTTTGCGCTAAAGTCCAGTCCGCCATAAGTTCTTCTTTTCTAATTTCAACCCACGCTAAAACTATTCTTAGCTTATTTGCTGGTAGCTTTCCTTCTGTGAGTTCACATTTTTGTATGTCAATTACTGCTCTGTCATCTTGATAATACACATGAATATGTGGTGGATTATGTTCTCTTGGAGCACAGTACATTCTGATAATTAATCCATAAAACATTGATATTGTTGGCATTTATATATCTCCTTCCTTTTTTGTATAAAAAAATTAAATTCATTTTTAGATACACCTCCCAGTATACACATCAATCATAGACACCCATAAATCAATTTCGATGATCCCGTAGAAGACAGGCATGCCTTGTTTCTACATCCAGAAATCATGGCAGAAGCGCAGGAACGCGGTTTAACAGAAGCCAGAGCAAATGAAAGCAGTACAGGTGAAGGGAACAGGGCTTCAGCCCTGGACTGACGATATTGAAGCCTCACTTCCAAATCAAATAATCGGGAATAAACATCCAGATTATAGTTGAAATACCTTTCGCAATCCATCTCTTGATGAGCAGAGACAAGGCACGCATTTTTCCTCCACCCCCTTAATTCTGTATAGCAATAAAATAATATTCAGCTAAACTCCTGCTAAACACTGAGCTTTCTCGTTCCCACGCTCCTGCGTGGGAATGCATAATACGCACCTAACGGCTTAGGCTGTGGTATGGGTTACCACACAAAGCGTGGCAATCAGGGTTTTTCTATTCCAGTATAAAAAGCACATTGGACATGGACTATGGCAGCAGAAGCAAACATGGCACAAATAAAACTAACCGGGCTACCGCGAAAACTGGTTAAAGATGGCTTACTCGATGAAGAAAAAGCTATCACCGCTTTGCAGGGCTCGAAAAAAGATAAAACAACGTTTACGCAGTACTTGATCAGCAATAATATTCTCTCGGCCAGAAAAATTGCCATGGAAGCGTCCAAAGAATTCGGGCTGCCTGTTTTCGACCTGAATGCACTCGATTTCGAAACCGTACCCAAAGATCTCGTCGATGAACGCCTGATTCAAAAACACCACGCTATGCCGCTGTATAAACGCGGCAATCGCCTGTATATCGGAATTACCGACCCTACCAACCTGATAGCAATTGATGAAATTAAATTCCAGACCGGCATTAATACTGAGGCGGTTCTGGTTGAAGAGGACAAATTAAATAAAATAGTCGACAAGCTGCTTCAGGAACATGAAGACGCCATGAGTGAGATGATGGGTCAGGACCTTGAGGATCTTGATGACCTTGATTTCACCGATCCAGACGCCGAGCAAAGAACCGAGGATAACAGCCTGGATGTGGATGATACCCCGGTTGTGCGCTTTATTAATCAAATTCTGATCGATGCCATTAAAAAAGGGGCATCAGATATCCATTTTGAGCCTTATGAAAAAACTTACCGGGTTCGCCTGCGTATTGACGGGGTTTTGCGCGTGGTTGCAAGTCCGCCGGTACAGATGAGCCCAAAACTGTCGGCGCGGATAAAAGTTATGTCGCGGATGGATACAGCAGAAAAACGAGTGCCGCAGGATGGCAGGGTCAAACTAAAAATATCCAAATCCAAATCTATCGATTTTCGTGTTAATACCTGCCCTACTCTGTTCGGCGAAAAAATCGTTATGCGGATACTCGACTCATCGAGCGCAAGCCTGGGTATTGATGCCCTGGGTTATGAACCTGAACAGAAAGAACTTTATCTTAAGGCATTGGCAAACCCCTATGGCATGACGCTGGTTACCGGGCCCACCGGTAGCGGTAAAACCGTGTCCCTTTATACCGGATTAAATATATTAAATACACCGGATACCAATATTTCAACGGCGGAGGATCCGGTTGAAATTAACCTTGAAGGCATTAATCAGGTTAATGTCAATGACAAGGTTGGTTTAACCTTTGAAGCGGCATTACGTGCCTTCCTGCGTCAGGACCCGGATATAATTATGGTCGGTGAGATTCGTGATCTGCAAACGGCTGAAATTGCGATTAAAGCCGCACAGACCGGGCATATGGTAATGTCCACCCTGCACACCAACGATGCCCCACAAACCCTGGCGCGACTGGTTAATATGGGGGTACCACCGTTTAATATCGCCTCCGCCGTATCATTAATTATTGCCCAGCGCCTTGCCCGGCGTTTATGTAAGCACTGTAAGAAAAAAATTGATATTCCACGTGCTGCACTGGAAGAGGAAGGTTTTACCAAAGAGCAAATTAATGCCGAGCCGCAATTATACAAGGCCGTCGGTTGTGACCAGTGTAGTGATGGTTATAAAGGCCGGGTGGGTATTTATCAGGTAATGCCTGTCTCTGAAACAATCGGACGGATTATTATGGATAACGGTACCGCGATTGATATTGCTGATCAGGCAGCCAGAGAAGGTATTGATAATTTACGTCAATCGGCAATTAAAAAAGTTATTGCCGGGGTTACCAGCCTGGAAGAAATTAACCGCGTCACCAAGGATTAAAATACCATCAATACTCTCTCAGTATGGTCATAGATAAATAACCGGATTGAAACATGGCAAAACAAAATAAAAACAAAATAAAAACCCACAGTTATGCCTGGGAATGTACCAATAAAAAGGGGCAAACGATTAAGGGCGAAACCGTTGCCTGCAGTATTGATCTGGTTAAGGCAGAGTTGCGCAAGCAGGGTCTGATACCTAAAAAAGGCAAGATCAAAAAGAAAAGCGCGGGTCTGTTCAGCCCCCGTCAAAAGCCCATTACCACCAAGGATATTGCTGTATTCAGCCGTCAGCTTGCTACCATGATGAAAGCTGGGGTACCCATGGTGCAGTCCTTTGATATTGTCGCGCAGGGTCATGCCAACCCATCCATGGGAAAACTGATTTACCAGATCAAGGCAGATGTTGAAGCGGGCGGCACCCTGGCCCATGCCTTAAGTCAGCACCCGGTCTATTTTGATGATTTATTCGTTAATCTGGTTGACGCTGGTGAACAGTCCGGAGCGCTGGAAACACTGCTGGAAAAAGTGGCTACCTATAAAGAAAAATCGGAAGCACTAAAAACAAAAATCAAAAAAGCCATGA
>CAYXNL010000101.1:0-3637 GCA_964466455.1 uncultured Thiotrichaceae bacterium | reverse complement strand
GGTTTTGCTGAAAACACCATGAGTAATATGGTACCCGGTGGCTTTGCCATGACAGCCACCCCTGGAGACAACTATCGTCATCACCAGCATGATGCCCTTTATTCCGGTGCACAGAGCAACTATCCTTCTAGCAGTGGAGGAGCTTCAACAAACGCATCTGATACGGGTTTTTCAGGACAGTCATCAGCCAACCCCACTACTGGTAATGCACAAAACGGCGCCACCACAGCAGGCGTAAACAATAATGATTTCCAACATTATACCGCTGGGATTCCGGCCAGACAGGTTGGTCAGGTGCTGGGTAATTTTCTTGGTACTCCCATCAACCAGAAAACATTAGCACATGGTACACCTGGGCCAGATAGCTCGGTATTCCCTGCAGGTACTACTCAATATTTTGGCCATCAGGAGATTATCCAGGCTTTATCCGGGTTACAGACACAACCACAGTTTATACAATCGGAAGAAAACCGATTTGATGCAGAAGTTATTAAACGGGCAGTAGTGAATGAACTAGCCAAAGTGACGGGCGGTGTTGTTACCAAAGGCTTAAATCAGATTGCAGAAAAAACCATTGACTTTATTGAGCTAATCTTTGATGCCATTATTGATGATGATGGAATTTCAGACACCATTAAAACATTGTTACTGCGCTTACAAATCCCCATTATCAAAGCATCCATGTCGGATCCTGAATTTTTTATCTATGATGATCATGCGGCAAGGGTATTACTCGATAGAATTACAGAAGCAGGCGTTGGAGTAAATGATCATACCGATGAGATGTATATTCATCTGGATGAAATTATTAGTACTATTCTGACTGAATATGATCTGAGTCTTGAAATATTCCAGAATGCACTGGATAAGCTTGATAAAATCATCGAAACGCAAGAGGAGATTGCACGCAAAAAAGAACAGCAGGTTCAACAAAAAACCTTGCGCAACCATGCCCGCAGTACGGTATTAAAAGCGCTTCGTGTCGTTACCAGTGGAAAAATATTACCTGAAGCGGTTCACCCGTTAATACTCAAACGCTGGCCAACCCTGATGTTTAATCATTATTTGCAATACGGCAAAGAAAATGACGAGTGGGTTACACTGGTTGAAACCTTACGGGACGTTATTGATAGCGTCCAGCCACTAATTGCACCTGAGGATCTGACTATTCTGCTGGCTGACAAGGATGAAATTCTTGCTGCTGTACGTGATTACCTGGTCGATACAATCAAATCTGAAAAAGATATCAATGAAGTCCTTGATGGCCTGATAAAAACCTATGAACTGCATATACAGGATGCCACTTTTAGTGACCAGGAAGTTCAACAGGCGGAAGAAACTATCGCAGAAATGGAAGAGGAAGCCGATGACCTTAAGGAGAAACTCAGCCGCCATGAACCGCTACCTGAAATACCCACCAATCTTGTACCGGGTACATGGTTCCAGCTTTACATGGGAGAAGACCAGCTTGCCCGCCGTTGTAAACTCTCCGTTATTGTACCGGAAGATGCCAACCTGATGTTTGTAAATCATAAAGGGGAACTTATTATTGAAAAATCATTTGATGAATTCAACGCTGAAATTGCTACAAACAAAACAAAAGTAATTATGGAACACTCTGTTTTCGACAACGCATTACGCACAGTAATCACCCATCTGAATCACTAAAGAAATCTCTGAAAAACGCTGCCTTTTTTATATTACATCGGCAAATATCTGCCTGTTAGTAAAATACACAATGTACCTGACAAGCACCAGACTCCTGTAGTCTTTCACAGGTACTTCCATCTATTTGCTGATCGAAACTGTAGGATACAGGGTCGCGATCCAGACTATTAGTCACTCCCTGCAAATTATGGTTTACCTGATTATTAAATATTAATTTGTTTTTCAATTTCCTAAATCGCATTCCCTGCAACAAAACCAGGCGGCTCAGGTTTTTCATCCTGCTAGTGCCAGCACTGATTGCCTTCAATATTATAATTGATTCCAATTTGGTATCCTTTCAACGTATAGGTACATTTTATAATTGATATTTCTGGCAGTACGATATTATCCTGTATACGCTTAACCACTGATAGATTTCTGTCATCCCCCGGAATGAATCAGTGGTTCTCTGAATGTCGATATATCACCTCTTTTTAATCGCTGGTGGTACCCAGCGGCCATCCAGTGCCTGAGGTTCTGGTTCATACAGACGCAGAGTTAAACCCAGAGTGCCACTGGCCGGTGATGGTAGCCAGTTAGCTTCCCTGTCCTTGCCAGGAGATTTGTGTTGAATGTAAATATCGAGCGAGCCATCGGCGTTGTATTTCATTTTGTCACGATCACCCAGGGCATATCGGTTGAGCTTGTTGGCAACCTGGAAGCCCGCAGCGTCGTACATAGTGAGTGACCAGAAAGCACCCACGGGTGGCAATTCATTCCTGGTAAAATGTATGACATACCGATTTTCACCCGTTACGGGATTACCGTTGGCATCGCTGACGTTTAACGGATAGATGGCATCTTCGGGCTGATTCGCACCCAGGCCGACCTGGGCAACGATGGCACGTTTCATGTAGAAGTCACCGTAAACGCCCATGGTCGAGGTATTCATCTGCCAGCCGTTAACGATAGGTGCTATTGAAGGCAATACTTTTTTCATCAATTTGGGTGCCTCAACCATGGCGCGTTCAAGTGCCTTTTTTACCACTGGTGAAGCCTTATTAAAGTCAAAGCTTTCGCCCGCTACGATACCGATACGTTTCATGCGCGCCAGGATAGACCAGTCCGTGACGTGTGGTTTGTTAACCTTCATTAGTTCTGCGCCATAGCTGAAGTACTTCTGTGCCGACATGGTGTCCACCTGTACAACGGGTGGTGTTTTCATGTCCACACTGGGATCACTTTTGAAGGGTGCTGCGACAATGCTTTTCTTCCCCCACTGCGAAAGTGGTGTAATTTTGTAGCCATCCTGCACCCTGTGGACGGCTGCATAATCTTTTGTACCATTGGTTTGGGTTCGACCGATGATCCAGACGTAGGGCGTGGGGGCGATGATGGATTCCATACCTTTTGGTAATTTGCCTTTCCAACCCTGTGGGACGACAGCATAATGCTGTGCTTTATCACCACTGGTGCGCGAGCCCGGCACAGCGAAGACATCGGTCCACATATCCATCATCGGCAGCATGAAGTAGCGGCCGTGCGTATTTTGTGAGGAAACCACCATGGGACCCTGTGTCAGGTCGAGGTAGGCAAATGAGTATAGTGTATCGAAGTTAGGCCGCACGACTTCACGAAAATCGGCTGCCGGGAAAGTTCTCATGTTGTGGAAGACATTTTCTGGTCCATAACCAGCTTTTTTTCCAGCGGGCAGATTAGTGACCACACGCCGTGTCACATCCATGGCGATTATCGGGTAAAAGTAGATGTAAGCTCTGAGAGCGATTGCGTACGCTGCTTCCTGCTCGGAAATTTCATGGCCAGTCTTTGCATTGACCGTTGCCAACGGCAGACACATAATAAATGTCATCACATAAATAAAGACTTTCAGTCGTATTGATTTCATCATTTTTATTCTCCTTGATTAGCTGCTCTGGATATAACGAGGGTAGCAGCGGTTGCAAAAATTGTAAAGGTACAGGTACGCGGA
>CAYXNL010000100.1:0-3800 GCA_964466455.1 uncultured Thiotrichaceae bacterium | reverse complement strand
ACGGATACCCAAATGGATAATCATCATTCCCGTACCCTTGCAGAACCCGAACACTGGCTCGATCTCTACGGTGATGAACTCTACCGTTACGCCCTGTTGCAGTTACACGATGCGTCACAGGCCGAAGACATGGTGCAGGAAACGCTACTTGCCGCCCTCCAGGGTAAAGACCGCTACACCGGCAGTGCGACAGTTATAACCTGGCTAACTGGTATTCTTAAACACAAAATTATTGACCACGTGCGTAAACAAATCCGCGAATCCCCCCACAATGATCTGGATGAACAGCTTGATGAAACGCTGCACAATGAGGCCACTGATAAACTATTCGATGCTCGTGGGCACTGGATCGTTATGCCACAGGACTGGGGTAACCCGGAAAAATGCCTGCAACAAAATCATTTCCAGGATGTCATGCGTCTGTGCCTGGCGCGCCTCAACACTTTGCAATCCGCCGTTTTCAGCCTGCGGGAAATATCTGGTTTAAATAATGAAGAAATTTGTAAGGAACTGGCGATCACTGCGACTAATTACTGGGTATTGTTATATCGGGCTCGAATGGGCCTGCGTCAATGCCTTGAAATAAACTGGTTCGACAGGAGCCGGAAAGGATGAGTTTGATGTTTTCATGTAAAGAGGTATCGGTGTTGGTGTCAGTCGCTCTGAATCATAAATTGAGCTGGATGGAGTGGCTCAAAATCAGATTTCATCTGCTATTCTGCAGGGCATGCAGAAACTTTAACAGGCAGATGAAAATATTGCATTTAGCTGTCGGGCGTCTTGCCGGTAACAAAAATGACAATGCGGGTGATATACCGACCCTGTCCAGTGAGGCAAGGGAGCGTATTAAAAAAACGCTGCATCAATGTGAACATCATGACGATAAGCCGAAACCATGACCTTCGACCAGATAACAAATGCTGTAAAAAGACATAGTGTCCCAACAGCAATTATTGATTAAATAACCGGAGATTGAAAGTGAATAAATTTAATATGAATAAGCGTCAGGTATTACGTACAGCAATTACCAGTGTACTGGCTATGGGAGTTGTTGCGGTTAGCAGTGCGCCTGTCATGGCTAAACCGGCAATGGAAAAATGCTTTGGCATAGCCAAAGCGGGCCATAATGACTGTGCCTCCAAAACTGCTGGTCACGCCTGTGCGGGTCAGTCATCGAAGAGCGGCGACAAATCTTCTTTTCTGATGGTACCAAAAGGAACCTGCAACAAGATTGTCGGTGGCAGCACCACCCCCGGTGCATAACCCTGCCATGCACATGAGAACCGACAGGTTTAACACAGCTTCGGTTCCGGCTCATGCCGGGATCGGACTGCGTCCGCCTCATTATACCGAGCTGCTAACTGACCTGCCAGCCATTGCCTGGCTGGAAGTACATAGTGAAAACTTCTTTGCCGATGGTGGCCGTCCGCATGAGATCCTCGAACAGGTTCGTACCAATTATCCAATCAGCCTACACGGTGTCGGCCTCTCACTCGGCTCGGTGGATCCACTCAATCGCTGGCATCTCGGCAAGCTCAAAGGACTTGTCGATCGCTACCAGCCTGGTCTGGTTTCTGAACACCTGAGCTGGTCTTCGGTAGATAAACGCTATCTCAACGATCTGCTGCCTCTGCCCTATACTGAGGAAAGTCTGCATCACATTAGTAACCGCATCGAGCAGGCACAGAATTATCTGGGTCGGCAGATACTCATTGAAAATTTATCCAGTTATTTGCAGTATTCTCACTCCACTATTCCCGAATGGGAATTTCTCACTGCCGTTGCACAACACAGCGGTTGCGGTATTCTGCTCGACATCAATAACATTTACGTCAATGCCTGCAATCACGGCTTTGATGCACAGCAATATTTAGAGGCCATTCCGCTGGAGGCTGTCGGTGAAATGCACCTGGCCGGTTATAGTGATGAAGGCGATATACTCATCGACACCCACAGCAAACGTGTCTCGACAGCGGTATGGGCACTGTATGAACAGGCCGTACAGCGTTTTGGACGACACCCAACCCTGATCGAATGGGATACCGACATACCGGAACTGGCCGTCCTCCTTGATGAAGCGGCCCATGCCGAAAATATCGCCACACACGCTGCACCTGATACAGACAAACAGCCAGCGGAGATAGCTCATGTCTAACTTGCATACCATACAACGCCTGTTTCGTGATGCTCTGCTCACCAACGATGAGGCACCGCTTACCGCCTGGATCAGGCAGAATGATTCAACCCGTCCTGATCCGGCACGTCGGCTGGGTATTTACCGCAATAACGTCTTTACCAATCTGAGCGAAACACTGCGCACCCTCTACCCGGTAATAGAACGCCTTGTCGGCACCGATTTTTTTGATTACGCTGCAAAACACTATATTCAGACCTATCCCTCACCCGCTGGTGACCTTAACCGTTTCGGCGCACAGCTTGCCGACTTCCTTGCTGATTTCAAACCGGCTGCCGATCTACCCTATCTGCCCGATACCGCACGGCTGGAATGGTATACCCACGAGGTCTACCATGCTGGCGAACACCCATCACTTATTGCCGAACAGCTTGCAGAGGTGCCGACGGATCGCTACGAAAGTCTGCACTTCAACCTCAACCCCGCCACCCGGCTATTTGCCTCAGGCTATCCGGTACATCGTATATGGCAGGTCAATCAGGCAGGTTATGAAGGCGATCAGCAGGTTGATATAGGCCATAGTGATGTCCGCCTGCTGATAGAACGCCGTGATCGTCGCATCGAATTACAGGCTCTGGATAAAGGGGAATGGACACTGCTGGAGTCACTCGCTACCAACCAGTCGTTAGCCAGTGCTGCCAGCGCTGCTATTGCTGTAGAAACAGACTTTGATCTAACGGCCAGCCTGTCACGTCTGATTGCCCAGTCCACCCTCGTCGCCTTCAGCGTAGATAAGCACACTGGCTGAATATAATTTTTTAGTCTTAAAGAGTCACTCAATATAATGGTTACCCGAGTGTCAACCACACTGACGCAGTTACTTAAGGTACAGAACATGAATATCACCACCAAAGCGATCAACCTCTCAACATTCGCCATTCGCGCTCTGGATTTTCTGACGCCACTGGTTCAACTTGTCGTCCGAATCTGGCTGGCCAATGTCTTCTGGAAATCGGGGCTGACCAAAATAACTTCATGGGACAGCACCATGACCCTGTTCAACTATGTCTATCAGGTTCCCGTTATCCCACCAGAACTCGCTGCCTGGTTATCAACCGCAGTCGAACTCGGCGGTGCCGCCCTGCTCGCCTTCGGTCTTGCCGGACGTTTCGCCACTGCGTCCCTGTTTATCCTCAATATTGTCGCGGTAATTTCCTATCCAGACCTCTCGGCAGTAGGCATCAAAGACCACTTCTTCTGGGGATTACTATTATTAATTTTCCTCGTGCAGGGTCCGGGCAAGCTATCTATCGACTACTTCATTAGAAAACGTTTTATGCCGGTAGCAGCGATGGACGTTACGCCTTAACTGCCGGGATGAAATTGTACACTTCAAAGATTACACTGAGTGCCTGCATTATCGAGTCGTCCGCGACGCAGGCAAAGCAAGCCGTGTATTTTTGAATTTGATATACAGTTCAGCATGCCAGACATATCAGCATACATCCCCCTCCTGACACCATAAGCTATTGTTTTAGATCTAAACTTGTCCCAGAAACGGGAGATTTGCGCGTCCTTATCCATGGCAGACATATAATCCTTTAAATGGTGTAGATAGATTTGTAATTTATCCGAAGACCGTGTAATTTACAAGCTAATTAAAAAA
>CAYXNL010000099.1:0-3845 GCA_964466455.1 uncultured Thiotrichaceae bacterium | reverse complement strand
CGAGTACTTAGCCGATATTATATAGCTGATTCAAATAAAATTGCTCATACTCATCGCCTGGCAGTGCCCTGCTCCAGTAATAACCTTGTGCATACTGGCAACCCAGACCCTTCAGCATCTCCAGTTGACGATCATTTTCAACGCCTTCAGCAAGCAGGCTCAGTTTCAGACCACGGGTTAAGCTGGCAATGGCATTGACCATAGCCGAGTCTTCCTCACTATCGGGAATGCCTTCAATAAATGACTTGTCAATTTTAACGACATCAACAGGAAACTCTTTCAGGTAGGCCAGTGAAGCATAACCCGTACCAAAATCATCCAGTGAAACCCCCATACCCATCTCGCGTAGTTTTTGTAGGGTAGTCTCGACTTCACCGATATTATCAATCAGGGTTCGCTCGGTAATTTCAACGCATAACGATTTACCATCAATACCATTTTCATCCATGGCGCGGATGAACAGCGTAGCCAGATCCTGTTCTTTAAACTGGCGTGCAGCCAGGTTAATAGACACTAACTGATTTTCCAGACCAGCTTCTTTCCAGATGCGTAGCTGCTTGCATACGCCTTTGATCAACCATTCACCCAGTGCGATAATCAGGCCGCTGTCTTCAACAACCGAAACAAAATCTTCCGGATGTATCATACCTTTATCGGGATGTTTCCAGCGTAGCAGGGCCTCAACACAGAAAACATCGTTTTTATGTATATCAATAACTGGCTGATAATGTATCTGGAATTCTTCTGATTCAAAAGCGGCACGCAGACTGTTTTCAAGATCCAGCCGTTTCATTGCCGTCACACTCATTTCAGGCGCGTAAAACTGGAAACAATGACGACCATTTTCTTTCGCCCGGTACATGGCCGTATCAGAATTTTTCAGTAACTGTTGTGCGTCTTCTCCATCTTCCGGGAACACGGCGATGCCAATACTGGCACTGGTATAGGTTTCCTGATCGTCCAGACGGACGTTGTGTTCGAGAATTGTGGTTAGATTATCGGCAATGGATATTGCATCCTCTGCCCCCTCAATATTTTCGATAATCACCGCAAACTCATCACCACCAAGTCGTGCCACGGTATCGGCACGCCGCAGTGAACGATGAATTAACTTACCGACCGCCCGGATAAGTTTGTCGCCCGCATCATGACCAAATGAATCATTAACCAGTTTAAAATCATCAATATCAACCAGCATTAATGCAAAGGAGGTATGGCTGCGCTCGGCACGGATAACCGCCTGTTCCAGCCGGTCGGCAAATAACAGACGATTGGGTAAATCAGTGAGAGAATCCCGATAGGCGAGTAGTTCGACCTTGCGCTCTGCAACAACTTTTTCAACAACCGATTTTACCCGATGTTTCAGCACTGCCCATTTAATAGGTTTGGTAATGAAGTCGATAGCCCCCACTTCATAAGCATGTTCAACGGAGGCGTCATCATCCAGACCGGTAATCATCATCACGGGAATATCAGTATGACCTTTCTCCTTAATCTGCTGGCAGGTGGTAAAGCCATCAATACCCGGCATCACCGCATCAAGCAGAACCAGTGCCGGGTGATATTTTTCTACCGCTTTCATTGCTTCAAGGCCATCAGAGGCTTCTACAATATCAAATTCTTCTGACTCCAAAACGTGACGAACCATCAGGCGGATGGAAGGATCATCATCGGCCAGAACAACGACCGGTCGCTCCTCATATTTTTGTGAGTCGTTGAATAGTGATACAACATTTGACATAAACCTACGGCTCCCATTTTTTGGTTATCGACTTTCCAGCGAATGAAATCACTATAGAGCACCTCTATTAATTGATTGCGCCCTGTATTTAGTATCATTTTCTCGGACTTTCTATCGCACCGAGCACTGCATTTAAGTGTAGTCACTGTCTATCAAATTGCAGAATTTTTTTCTTTTTTTAGCTTTTTTGGGTGCTTTTTGGCTTTTTTTTGGTATTTCCTGACCTTTTTATGCGCTATTTCTTCTTACGCCCTATATTTCCCTCTGATACTACAACACAAAAAACCTGCTGTGAAGCACATTTATCAATATGTTACAGACTTTTACTTACCAGCTCGCTGACATCATTTGATAATTCCGGCAATGCTAACAGGCGCTGTAATTGCATTTTCATCTGTTTTTGACGCACCGCATCATAACGTTTCCATCGTGTTAGCGGGATACACATACGTGCGGCAATCTGTGGATTCATTGCATCGAGTTTTTCAATGTAGCGCCCCAGCACCTGATAACCAGCCCCACTGTGGTGATGAAAACACAGTGGATTAGCCGAACAGAACATCCCCAGCAAGGCTCGTACCCGGTTAGGGTTTTTCAGGTCAAAATCCGCATGCCCAAGCAGTATTTCAAGGCGTTTCAGGGTGGAAGTATTTGGTGCGCTGGCCTGTATGGCAAACCATTTATCCAGCACCAGACTGTCTTTATGCCATTGTCTATAGAAGGCGTTAATAATTTCCTCTGAACTTACTGACTCATGGTGTACCAGTGCTTTGAAGGCAGCAAGCTGGTTAGTCATATTATCGGCATGGTCATATTGTTCTCTGGCTAACGCTTCGCCAACGGCAGGAAGATACATCAGATAGGACAGCGCAAGGTTCCTAAGAAAACGTTTACTCATGGATGCGGGTTGCAGGTCAAAGGTTGAGACCTGATTATCATGGTACGCAGCCAGCCAGTCATGTTTTAATGCCTCGGCCAGTTTCCTCTGCACAAACTCTCTGGCCTGATGGATGGCTTCTACATCAATAATTTCCATCATTTCCCCTATATACGACAGGGAAGGTAAGGCCAGTGCTCTCGCCAGCAGGGCATTATCCAGTGTTTTGTTCTGTAACGTTTTACGCCAGGCATCAATGAAACAGTCCGCGACAGACAGTGGTTCGTTTTTCTGAACCTGATCGACCAACAGCAAAATGATACGGCTGGCCAGTTGCTGACCAGCATCCCAGCGATTAAAGTCATCACTTTCATGCGCCATACAAAATGCCAGTTCTTCATCGCTGCGGTTGATAGCCAGCTTCACCGGCGCTGAATATCCCTTCAGAATGGATAATACTGGTCGCTGCTGCACCTTTTCAAACACAAATGACTGTCGCTCCTGCGTCAGTGGCAGAATAAAAGTTTCGCTGCCAATAGACGGAGCACCATGCTCAACTGCCATAACATTGCCGGTTTTATCCATCAGGCTAACGGCAACCGGAATATGGAAGGGTAATTTTTTATCCTGCCCCGGGGTGGCTGGAGTATGCTGAGAGAGTATCAGGGTATAACGCTGTAAATTAGCATCATATTCCTCTTCCACATCCAGTACTGGCGTACCCGCCTGATGGTACCAGCGGCGAAATTGTGATAAATCAACCCCGGCAGCATCTTCCATGGCGCTGATAAAATCTTCTGTGGTTACCGCCTGGCCATCATGACGTTCAAAATACAGATCCATCCCCTTGCGGAAATTTTCCTTACCCAGCAGGGTATGAATCATCCGAATGACTTCCGCGCCTTTGTTATACACAGTTACCGTATAGAAGTTATTGATTTCCTGATAACTGTCCGGCTGGATCGGGTGCGCCATCGGTCCGCTATCCTCTGCAAACTGAGCCGTACGCAGAATATTGACATCATCAATTCTTTTTGGCGCCGCCGCATTCATATCGGCGGTAAACTGCTGATCACGAAATACAGTTAAGCCCTCTTTCAGAGTCAACTGGAACCAGTCGCGGCAAGTTACCCGGTTACCACTCCAGTTATGGAAATATTCATGTGCAATCACGCCCTCAATACCAATAAAATCGGTATCCGTGGCTGTTTCCTGTTTTGCCAGTAC
>CAYXNL010000098.1:0-4074 GCA_964466455.1 uncultured Thiotrichaceae bacterium | reverse complement strand
ACTTTACCTTGGCAAACCTGTCAATAATAAAGTATTGCTTCAGGCTGTGCATACAACACTTCAAGCCAGGTATTAAATCCTGCCTACATTATGGTATATCACACCCTGTTTTTTCCAAAAAATAATACCGGCCAGAGATATCCGGCTCAGAGATATAATGAGCCACTCGTCATTAAGCCCACGAACACCTGCCCGGGTGCTTACAGACAACACAGACATGCTGTCTTAGGAAAACGATGTTAGCACAGGCAACATAAGCTTGAAAAATCGAGATCACAACACTATAATATCCCGTGCAGGAAACAAACAAAGACTGCATAATGAGGCAACGCCAAATTTTCCATACACCTGAAGAGCTCGGTAAGCTTGCCCGTACCGGAAGAGAATCGCAGAAGTTGGGATTGCGTGCCGCTGCACCACGGGCCAATGTGGGTACACGATTTCTATCTGAATTTGAGCGAGGCAAGCCAACAGCAGAACTTGCTAAGGTTATCTCTGCTGTGCATGCCGCAGGTTTAGATCTGGCGGTAGTTAAACGCCCTATGGCTGAAACATCTCATTCAAATAAAGTTGGTTACTACTCAAAATCTCTGGAGACGGAATTTCCATACGACTGGTCTAACAGTCAGATGAGCGCGAGAATTTTTATTCGCAAAGTGCTTAAAGCCAGTCGTTTCAACGATGTACTAAAAACAGTTTCCTATTTTGGTTTCGATACTGTCAGCAGTGAGCTGCCCTGCCTGAAAGACGCCGCAGCAAGCAACAAGATTATTTCAATACTATTGCGCATTCAGAAAGGCATGCTATTAGCCCGTTGCCAAAGGCATAATCCTGCGCCATGACCCTGCATCGTAATAGTCTACGCCCCGAAGCCAACGCACTCTTCGAAATGCTGTATCGTGCACCAGAGATGAAAGGATTAACCCTTATTGGTGGAACTGCCCTGGCTCTACAGCTCAATCACCGCATCAGCCTGGATTTTGATTTTGCACAATTTGGAGGCACCCTGCCCGGCATTGCCATTGACAGGTTAGTCTCGCGTCTAAAACAGGAGGGACATCACAAAGCTATCATGCGTGGCGAGACAAAATTAGCATGTGATCATTTTCGGGCAAAGGCTGAACTCTGAGCTTACCAGCCTCAAATACCTGAACCATATCAGAACAACCGGCCAACATAATTGTCGCAGACCGGCCCCAGGTTCATTGTTGTCTAATATTCTTTTTCTGTTTTTCGCTCATACGACTAGACCGCCCTTAGTATCTCCCTTATGCTTACATTAAAATTTAAGCGAAAAATAATAAAAGTGTAAGTTTTTATCAGGGGCTATTTTAAAGAAAATAACCCCCTGATTATTACACCTGAATTTATGAAAACCCATGAAATACCATGGCCTATTGAAAAACAGTTAAAACACCGTAACCACGTGATTGTTATAAACTAATAATGTCTAAAAGTGCAGTAAAAACAACGGATAAGAAACCAGAACACACTCCGATGATGCAGCAGTTTTTGCGTATCAAGGCGGACTACCCCGACACCCTGTTGTTCTACCGTATGGGTGATTTTTATGAACTGTTTTATGATGATGCCCGTAAAGCATCCAGATTGCTGGATATTACCCTGACCACACGCGGGTCATCCAATGGCAGCCCAATTCCGATGTGCGGTATTCCCTACCATGCGGCAGATAACTACCTGGCTCGCCTGATTAAACGCGGTGAGTCGATTGCTGTCTGTGAACAAACCAGTAAACCCGGCGCAGGCAAAGGTCCGGTAAATCGGGAAGTTGCGCGCATCATCACGCCCGGCACTGTCACCGATGAGGCTCTGCTTGATGACCGTCGGGACAATTTGCTGGTCTGTGTGCATGGGCAAACGGATAATTTTGGTATTGCCTGTTTGAGCATCAGTGGCGGACGTTTTACTGTGCTGGAAGTTAGCTCAACAGAGCAGTTGCTGGCCGAACTTGAACGTCTGAATCCGGTTGAAGTTCTGCTGGCTGAAGACTCTGCCCTGCAACATGAGCTTGAAACCAGACTCAAACCGGCCACCAGTCTGCACCAGCAACCCCCCTGGTGGTTTGATTTTGAGTTCGCCCAAAACCAGCTTAATACCCAGTTCAAAACCCGCGATTTAACTGGTTTCGGCTGCGAAAATTTAACCGTTGCCATTATGGCCGCTGGCTGTCTGTTACAGTATGTACACAATACCCAACGGGCGGCTCTGCCACATATCAATTGCCTTCAGGTTGAAAATACACAGGATGTCATTATCCTCGATGCGGCCAGTCGGCGTAATCTCGAAATTGAATTTAACCTCAGTGGTGGCAGCGAGAACACGCTGGCCGAGGTGCTTGACCATACCCAGACCAGCATGGGCAGTCGGTGTTTACGCCGCTGGCTGCACACCCCGCTGCGCTGCCGACAGACATTAAACAACCGGCATCTGGCTATTGGCGAACTACTTGATACCGGCTATCATAGCGATATTCAGTTCTGTCTTAATACCATGGGTGATATCGAGCGCATACTGGGTCGGGTGGCTTTATTATCTGCCCGACCACGGGATTTAACCACCCTGCGCCAGTCATTAAATGTATTACCCGGGCTGCAGAATGCTTTACAAAACTGCCAGTCACAACGGCTGCGTCAGTTATCGGAAGATATCGCCACCCAGCCTGATCTGGTTGACCTGCTAACACGTGCTGTCCGTGATAACCCGCCGGTTTTAATCCGTGATGGTGGCGTGATTGCTGAAGGGTATGATACGGAACTCGATACGCTGCGAAATTTAAGTAAGAATGCCAATAGCTTTCTCACCAATCTGGAACAGCGCGAGCGCGAGCGCACCGGCATTAAAACCCTGAAAGTCAGTTATAACCGGATACATGGTTACTATATTGAAATCAGCCGCCTGCAATCTGAAGCTGTACCAACCGATTACATTCGCAAGCAGACGCTGAAGGCTAGCGAACGTTTTATTACCGAAGAGTTAAAAGGCTACGAAGAAAAAGTACTCAGCGCAAAAGAGCGGACACTGGCACTGGAAAAATCTCTTTACGAAGATCTACTGGTTCAGTTGCAGCAAAATATTCAACGCATTAAAACCTGCGCTGATGCCATTGCCGAACTTGACACCATCTGTTGCCTTGCCGAACGGGCACAAACATTACATTACAGTTGCCCAACGTTAGTCGAGGAACCCGGCATTCAGATTAAACAGGGACGCCATCCGGTAATCGAGCGCGTACTCGACGAGCCTTTTATTGCCAACGACACACTGCTGAGTGGCGGCAAACGTATGTGTATTATTACCGGGCCGAATATGGGAGGTAAATCAACCTATATGCGCCAGAGTGCGCTGATTGTGCTACTTGCCTGCATTGGCAGTTATGTGCCGGCAGATGAGGCCAGCATCGGCCCGATTGATCGTATTTTTACCCGTATTGGCGCCTCAGACGACCTCGCCAGTGGCCGTTCTACCTTTATGGTGGAAATGACGGAGGCGGCAAATATTCTTAATAACGCCACTGAAAACAGCCTGGTATTAATGGATGAAATTGGTCGCGGCACCAGCACCTTTGATGGCCTCTCTCTGGCGTGGGCCTGCGCCTGGCATTTAAGTGAAAAGAATCGGGCCTACACCCTGTTCGCCACGCATTATTTTGAAATTACCGCACTGCCTGAGGAAATAAGCGGTATTACTAATATTCATATTGATGCAGTGGAACATGGTGATAAAATCATATTCCTGCACAATGTTAAATCCGGCCCGGCCAGTCAGAGTTATGGTCTACAGGTAGCACAGCTTGCCGGAGTGCCTGCTACTGTCATTACCCGAGCACGTGAAAAACTGACCTCACTGGAACAACAGGCAGTCAATAAACAGCCAGAAAGTGGTCAGTTTGAACTATTTTGTGACCATCCAGATCCGGTTGTTGAACGCTTACAACAGCTTGACCCTAATGATTTCAGCCCACGGCAGGCACTGGATTTACTCTATCAATTGAAGCATGATGCAGAAAAATAAACAACACCGCCGCAAGCTGTGGGGAATTAATATAAAAATGTT
>CAYXNL010000097.1:0-4100 GCA_964466455.1 uncultured Thiotrichaceae bacterium | reverse complement strand
CCAAAGACCGATGGTCTTAATTAAAGCGAGAGTTAATGTTGTACGGTAATCGATCGAATCCATGGTGCCAGGTGCTCAAGATCGCAGGTATTTGTTTCGAATAGCTTCATCAAAAATGTATGTGCAGATTTTGCTTCGGCTTCCATTTTGTATCCATTTAGACGTAAAAAAATATCTGTTGAAAAGAATGCAACACGTTTATTTCCATCAATGAAGGGATGATTATTCATTAACGATTCAAACAGTGCTGCTGCCATTTCAATCAAATCATTATAGTAACCCGTTCGGGGGCGGTACAGTGCACTTTCCAAAAGACCCATATCACGAATGCCGTTTGCACCACCAAAGCGATCAATTAGTGCTGTATGGATTTCCAGCACCTCTTCGATGCTCAAAAATTGTACTGACTTACCTGGCAAGTAATTTACCTAATTCTTCATTTTTACTCATGGAATCGGTTAGATGGTTTAACACTGCAGGACGGACACGTCGACGATGGACATAGTCAATGATGGCTTCGGTGAGAAGTCCAGAAACATTCTGGTGCGACTCTTTTGCCAATAACCTCAAGTCTTCCCAAACTTGTGCTTCAACTTTGGAGCTTATTTTGATTGTACTCATGACAGCATGGTAATTGACGTATCATGAAATGTCAAACACGTCTCTCGTTCAGACTCATTTCATATTGGACAAGGCTTGCGTTATTTCAAGCGTTACATTAGTTGTATACTACACAAACCCGACCAACCTTTATTAGTGAAAGGTTCAGGGTAGGCAGCCTGAATAAAATAGCAACAGGAAATTATAATAAAAACAACCAGGCAGGATTCCAGGATATACCAACATGTCTGCAAAGCTGGCTAAAATAAACCGACCACAACTGCCACAGGCTTACCCGCGGCAGCGATTGTTCTCTTTACTCGACGATATTGCCCCCCGACCACTGACCTGGATCAGCGCCAATGCTGGTGCGGGCAAGACTGTGCTGATGGCGAGTTATCTGCAGGCACGGCAGTTGCCGGATCTGTGGTACCGTCTGGATGTCAGAGATGCCGATATCGCCACATTTTTCTACTATCTGCGCAAAGCGGCGCAACTGGCAAAACTGCCACAGGCCGATGCATTACCCCTCCTGACTACCGAATATGCCGGTGTCGAGACAATCTTTGCGCGTAATTTTTTCGCTCAGTTGTTTGTTGATGCACCGCGTCCTTTCGCGCTGGTGTTCGACAATTACCAGGATCTGCCTGAAGATTGCTCCCTGTACAGAATTTTAATGGAAGCACTCCAGGAAATCCCGGCCGGAATCCGGATTTTTATCCTGAGCCGTACCGTTACGCCAGCGGCACTGGCGCGTTGGCGTGCCAGTCTGAGCATGACGATTATCGACACATCAGTGTTGTGCCTGGATCGTGAGGAGACAGCCGGCCTGCTCAGGTTACAGGCAGACACCCAGATCAACGACGAACTCATCGAAACCATTCATCATGAGGCGAATGGCTGGGCCGTCGGCGTGATTCTTCTGTTCGAATATATCAATCGTTTTGGTACGCAGGACAGGCTTGTACAGAGTCAGTCACGTGAAGCTGTTTTTCATTATTTCGCCACCGAGCTATTTCGAGACGCATCGCCCGACATGCGCCACTTTCTTTGCCGGACGGCTCTGGTACCGCAGTTCGATATTGGCACGGCGTGCAAGCTAACGGGGATGGAAAATGTCGATGCTCTGCTACAGGAACTGCTGCGTAAAAATTTTTTTATCTATGCGCAGGATACGCAGAATCTGAGCTATCAATACCATCCACTGTTTCGTGATTTTTTATGTGAAATAACGCGCCGTGATGGCGATCAGCAACACTATAACGAAACGCTGCGTCTGGTTGCCGGGGTGTTGCGCGATTCCGGGCAACGCGAGGATGCGGTTGATCTTTATATCGAAGCCGGCGACTGGCCGACAGTGGCCGGCATTGTCGTCAGTGAAGCGGAAAAACTCTACCGTCAGGGGCGGATGCAGCAGATTGATCAGTGGATAATGTCGATACCCGAGGCAGTGCGCCAAAGCGTCCCCTGGCTTGATTACTGGTTTGGTGTTTGTCGCATAAGTTTCGACCTGACTGTAGCAAGAGAGGCTTTCGAACATGCCTATCAGGGTTTCCAGTCACCGCAGGATAATATCGGTCGTTGCCTGGCGGCGGCAGGCGTTGTTGACACCTATATATATGAATGGGGCAACTTCCAGCCTCTGGATCAATGGATTGCCGCACTCGACCGCCTGCTGGATAGACCTTCCAGTGCACTGCCGCCAGCGGTGGATGCACAGGCCAGAGTGGCACTGTTCACGGCCTATATGTACCGCCAGCCCGATCATCCACAACTGCCCGCACTGGCACAACAGGTGCACCAGATCATCGAACGTATGCCGGGCGATTTATTGCGCCTCACCGCTGGCAGTCATTTATTACTGTTTTACACCTGGTGGCAGGGCGATATCACCCGGGCAGGGATACTGGTAAAACTGCTCAGGCCGCTGATACAATCCAGCTGCATTTCACCGTTGTTGCAGATTACCTGGCTGGCCATCCAGGCGACCTACGCATGGATGGCGGGTAATACCGATGACTGTATTGCCTCTGCCGAACGGGGGCTGGATATTGCCAACCGCAACGGTGTGCATCTCTGGGATTTCATGTTACTGGCTCAGGCCAGCTGGGCTGCGCTGACAGCAGATCATCTCAGTCAGGCCCGTCACTATCTGGAGCGCATGGCGGCCACGGTACAACCGGGACGGCTACTGGACCTGTGCCACTACCACTATCAATTGTTTGTTGAAGCCCTGCATCGTGGTGATACAGCCGCCATGGATGAACACAGTACGGCGGCGCTGCAACTCGCGCGCGATGCCGGTGTGCCCTGGGCCGAGGGCACGGTACTACCCACCTGTGCGCGAGCACAGGCAGCAAAAGGTGACCGCCCCCTCGCCGCTCGCTTACTGGCCGAGGCCAACGCTCTGGCACAACATCTGCATAGCGATACTATTTATTATGGCGAATTGCTGGCGCGAGTCGAGCTGGAAATAGCGGATGACAATGAGCCACCCGCATTGCAAAAGTTACTGGAAGTATCGCGTCAACGTGGCATTGTCAATTCCTCTTTATGGCGTGGCACCAGTATGTCAAAAATTTGCGCCCAGGCACTGGTGCAGGATATTGAGGTAACGTTTGTGCAGGCGCTAATAAAACAACGTGGCCTGGTGCCGGAAGCCGATGTCACTTTTGCCACCTGGCCATGGCCGATACGAATATATACGCTGGGTCGCTTCTCGTTGGTGAAACATGACAGGCCGGTGACCGCCACCGGCAAAGTGCAAAAAAAGCCGCTGGAACTGCTCAAGACCATTATTGCCTTTGGCAGCCGTGATGTAAGCGAGGCGCGGCTCATGGAGGCACTGTGGCCCAATAGCGAGGGTGACATGGCCAGACAAAACCTCAAGAGTACCGTGTATCGCCTACGCAAGGTACTGGAACTCGATGTACTGCAATGGTGCGAAGGTAAAGTCAGTCTCGATGCCCGCTATTGCTGGGTCGATGTCTGGACTCTGGAACGTTTTTTAAACAACGCATTAGACGTTTCGACAAACGAGCTGACAAAACTTAAAGGCAACGTAAAACAGCTCGATAAGCTTTATCCGGGGGCCTTTTTGCAGGGGGAAGAGGCAGCCTATGTGCTGAGCTTGCGCGAACGTCTGCGCAGCAAGGTATTGCGCCTGCTGACCCAGATAGCAGAGCATTTTGCACAGCAGGATGCCTGCGACCTGGCCATTGCCACCTATAAAAAAGGCCTGGAAATCGAAGTACTGGTCGAACCCTTCTATCTCGGCATCATGCAGTGCCAGCAGGCGCAGGGTCATATTGCTGAGGCACTGAGTACCTATGAACACTACCGCCAGGTAGTCCTGCATGGGCTGGGCGTTGAACCCTCACCGGAAATAGCCGCGTTAGCAAAATCTTTGCACCGCGATAAAAAATAAAAGCTATTCTGAGAGCTTTGCACGATGTATATTTTTCGTTAGTGTAGCGCCCCTGAAAAACATGCCCTATACC
>CAYXNL010000096.1:0-4213 GCA_964466455.1 uncultured Thiotrichaceae bacterium | reverse complement strand
AAAAAAGATGAATGACCAGTTAAATCATTTTAATGCCCGTGGTGAAGCACACATGGTGGATGTGGGGGCAAAAAAAAACACCGTACGCCGTGCAGTTGCCCGTGGCGAAATCTCTATGCAGAAAGAAACACTACAGCGCATTATCAGTGGTGAGAATAAAAAGGGTGATGTACTGGCAGTCGCCAGAATTGCCGGTATTATGGCAGCAAAAAAAACATCGGATCTGATTCCATTATGTCATCCGCTGGCGTTATCTCATGTTGATATTCTGCTGGATGTAAACACCGCAGAAAACACCGTTAGCTGTAACGTAACCGTTGAAACAAATGGGCAAACTGGGGTTGAAATGGAAGCACTAACCGCCGTGCATATCTGTTTACTGACCATTTATGATATGTGTAAGGCAGTGGATCGAGGAATGGTGATGAGTGCGATATGCCTGCTTGAAAAATCCGGCGGTAAATCCGGTCACTGGCTGCGCACACCAGCTCTATAAAACTGCGGCAGGCTCCTGGATCAGATGAAATATTACTGAAACAGATAAAAAGGATACTTGCTGACGGTCTTTAGCAATAAGTATCCTTTTCCATCCATCCTGTTAGTAAGTAGTGTTATTCTTAGCCACAATAGAAAGGTTGCACAATAATAAAGGATAGAATATGAATTTTGTATTAAAACTGTTCAAGGTGATTATTGTAGTCATAGTGGTATTGATTTTTGGCGTCGTGGTATTTGTTTTGGTTTTTAACGCCAATAAATACAAACCTGAGATTATTGCTCAGGTTGAGCATGCCACCGGTCGAACTTTCTCGATTAAGGGGGATATTGGTTTAACCCTTTATCCATGGATTGGAGTAAAGCTGGAAAAGGTTGCGCTGGGAAATGCCAGAGGGTTTAGTAAGCGGCCGTTTGCAGCATTAAAACAACTGAATATAAAAGTGAATGTTCTGCCTCTGCTGAAAAAACAGGTGGAGGTAAGCAAAATTCAATTAAACGGGTTGCAACTTTCACTTGAAGTTAATAAAGAGGGTCATAATAACTGGTCTGATCTGAGTAAAAACCAGAGCGGTAAAAAGCCGGCAGCCGCAACAGTTTCACCACCTGCCAGAGCAGTCGCTGCGCAAAAAACAGCAACGGCAGAAAAATTTGCCCTGCAATCATTAAGTATTTCAGGTGTTGATTTTGTCAATGCCAGTATTGTTTTTACCGATAAACAGGCAGATAGACGCATAGATCTTTCTGATCTTAGTCTTAAAACCGGAGCGATTGCATTTAATAAACCGGTTGAGGTGAAATTGCGGGCGCATATTCAGAATAATAAACCACTGCTTAATAGCCAGATTACCTTTAATACCGCATTAACCTTTAATCAGGATTTTTCTTTCTTTACGCTACACAATCTATTGCTGCGTATCGCGGTGAAAGCCAATGATATATTTGCCCAGGATGTAACCCTGAAGCTCAATACACAGGTCAGTGTGGATGTAAAAAAACAACAGGCAAAACTTGACCGGCTGGAAATAAATATACTGGGTATTCGTACAAAAGGCCAGTTTGATGTAACGAATTTTATTGATGCCCCAGCAGTTAGCGGGCAGGTAGCAATTTCTCCATTTAATCTACGTGATGTTGCTCGCAAGCTGAAAATTAACCTGCCAGTAATGGCCGATAAAAATGCATTAGGTAAGGTTGGTCTATCAACGTATATCAAAATGAAGGGGCAACGTCTGGATCTGGATAACGTCATGATTCAGCTTGATGGCAGCCAACTCACCGGCTGGGTACATGTGCTGGATCTTGCTAAACAGCGTCTGCGCTACGCGTTAACAATTGACCGCATAAATGTAAATCATTATCTCCCTTCGATCACAGCCAGTGCTACCGCTAAACCTGCAGCCGCTACGCCTGCCGCCATCATTCCGGCAGCTGGTGGCAGCGCAACCCCCAGCAGTGGAGATGAGAAAATTCCGTTACCACTGGCGCTATTACGCAAGCTGGATATGCAGGGTGTTTTCATCATTCATGCGCTACATATCAAAAATTTTGATATCAGTAATCTATCTATTACCACCCGTGCAAAGCAGGGGATTATCAATATTGATCCCGTTACACTATCTACCCTGAATGGCACAGTGGATGCTGGGGTTGGCCTGAATGTACAAAAACAACCACAATATAACCTACGCTTACAGGCAAACGCTTTGCAGGCCGGGCCGGTCGTGAACCCGGCACTGGTGGGTGTAATGGGGAATGAAGACCTGAAGCTGAAAGGGACCGTTAACCTGATGGTGAAAGTTACGACGCAGGGAGATACGCCGAACCGTTTAAAACGTCAGGCGAAAGGGTCGATTGAGTTAAATATGAGCCAGAGCGCGGTAACCGGTTTCGACCCGGAATATTTTATCCGTTCATCTGTTGCCGATTTTCTGAAGCAAAAAGGACTGGGCTCGGTAGATACTATACGTAATAATTACCGCCCCAGAAAGGTAACTGTTTTTAATACAATTCATGATAAAGCCATCATTCATCAGGGCAAGATAACAACAAAAGATTTTCTGATGGATTCGCAGCGGGTGACTATTAAAGCGCAGGGGGAGATGGATATTATGCGCAATACGGTGGATGCAGTGGCTTCGCTAAAACTCTCTGGTAATAAAACCGTGGTTGAAAAGTTACTGAATGAGCCGGTTTATGTACATATATACGGACCGTTTGAAAAACTTAAATACAATCTCGATACGAAGAAATTATCCAGTAACCTAAGTAATCTGGCAAAAAAAGAAGCCCAACAGCGACTGACAGAAGAAAAGAAAAAGCTCCAGCAAAAACTGAAGCAGAAGGAAGCGGCAGAAAAACAACGGCTGCAAAAAAAACTGGATCATGAAAAACAGCGTCTGCAGGATAAACTGCGAAATCAGCTCAAAGGGCTGTTTTAGCAGGGAGGGTTAACACTGGATACTTTTGCCAGACGACTACTGCACTGGTTTGAACAACATGGTCGTCACAATCTGCCCTGGCAACAGAAGCGAAATCTTTACCGTGTCTGGGTCGCAGAGGTCATGCTGCAACAGACTCAGGTTACTACTGTAATCCCATATTACCTGCATTTTATGCAGTCCTTTGCCGATATTGACGCACTGGCTCTGGCTACTGAAGATGAGGTGCTAGCACACTGGGCCGGGCTGGGGTATTACAGCCGTGCGCGTAATTTGCATAAAACAGCGCGTAAAGTGGTGGAACAGTATCAGGGCATTTTTCCACAGTGCTATGAGGAGGTGCTGGCACTGCCCGGTATCGGCCCCTCCACCGCAGCAGCGATACTGGCGCAGGCGTTGAATCAGCCCCATGCTATTCTTGATGGCAATGTAAAACGGGTTTTGTGCCGCTATCACGCAATTGAGGGTTGGTCGGGGCAAAGGCATGTCGAAAAATGCCTCTGGCAGAAAGCGATAGAACATACTCCTCAGCAGCGGGCAGGTGATTATACCCAGGCAATAATGGATCTGGGCGCAACCGTGTGTACCCGTTCTTCACCACAATGTAAAAACTGCCCGCTTAGTAATGACTGCATCGCCCTGAGCAGTGACAGAGTGGGTAATCTGCCCACTAAGAAACCCGGAAAAGCTCTACCCGTAAGACAAAAACGATTTCTTGTTATTCAATATCATAAAGCGGGGGTGTTAATGGAAAAGCGATCGACAAGTGGTATCTGGGGTGGTTTATGGAGCCTGCCGGAAATCGACCTGGACGAAGATATTATTCAGACCTGCCAGCAACGTTGGGAACTGGAAGTGGTGCAGATAAACGAGCTGGCGGCATTTCGTCATACGTTCAGTCATTTTCATCTCGATATCAGCCCGTGTATGATTACGGTTAACACCTTACCCCGACAGATTAATGATGCGGCATCGTATCAGTGGCAACATCCACAGACTGTACTCGCGGTAGCGGCACCAGTGCGTTATATTCTGGATGAGCTACTAAAGGTTGATTGAAAAAATGCTAAATTCGGCGCGAATAACTTGACTCAGGCGCTGCAAGCCGATTAAATACGCATCCTTCGGGTCGTGCTGCATTTGTTAATGACAGCCGTTCACCCAGATTTGGTTCAAGGTGTTATTTCAGAATAATGGCCGGATAGCTCAGTTGGTAGAGCAGAGGACTGAAAATCCTCGTGTCGACAGTTCAATTCTGTCTCCGGCCACCATTTTCC
>CAYXNL010000095.1:0-4304 GCA_964466455.1 uncultured Thiotrichaceae bacterium | reverse complement strand
TAACACTAAAAAAGACAGGTACGCATTTGCACTCGGGTGCGAAGCATACCTGTCTTCGGATAGCAGGTAAAGTACTTTTATATTGAATTACGCAGAGGTTGTCGCATTTTGTTCTGCTTTAATTCTTTCGTAAATTTCTTCACGATGAACTGCTATCTCTTTAGGCGCATTGATACCAATACGAACCTGGTTACCTTTTACACCAAGCACAGTTACTGTTACGTCATCACCAATCATCAGCGTTTCGCCGACACGTCTTGTTAAGATCAACATTTCCATTCTCCATGTTGCGTTTTAGATTATCAGATAGGAACGATAAACAGCGCGAGAGTTCATCCCTCCTACGGCTCCAGTTATTTAGACACAGTGGACATGTGTTTACCAACCCAAAGCGGGCGGTAAGTCAGGGTTGACTGGCCGATTTATAACAGCCAAACCGGGTCATCTACCTGGCAGCGCCTATTCTACTGATTTTTGAAGTATCCGTCACTATCTAATCCGAATGCCTCATGTAAACTTCTTACTGCCAGCTCAAGGTACTTTTCTTCGACCACAACAGATATCTTGATTTCGGAGGTTGAAATCATACGGATATTAATATTTTCTTTTGCCAGCGTATCAAACATGGTATTGGCAATCCCGGCATGTGAGCGCATACCAACACCAACCAGTGATATTTTAACAATGCTATCATCACCGATCACTTTTTGTGCACCAAGTGTCTGTTTTACCTGCCTGAGCAGGTCATGGGCAACTTCATAATCACTGCGATTGATGGTAAAAGTAAAGTCTGTGGTACCATCATCACCGATATTTTGTACAATCATGTCGATTTCGATATTGGCATTGGTAACCGAACCGAGTATTTTTGATGCGACACCGGGCTGATCCGGTACACCGGTAATGGTTAGCTGTGCTTCATCTTTATTAAAGGCAATACCCGAAATTAACGCCTGTTCCACGTCATCTTCCTCCAGTGCGATTAATGTCCCCTTACCTTCTTCAAAGGCAGATAATACACGTAAAGGGACATTGTATTTGCCGGCAAATTCTACCGAACGAATTTGTAGGACTTTTGAACCCAGGCTGGCCATTTCCAGCATTTCTTCAAAAGTAATATAATCCAGCTTTCTTGCTTTAGGCTCGACTCGTGGGTCGGTGGTATAAACCCCGTCCACATCTGTGTAGATCTGACATTCATCGGCATGTAAGGCGGCAGCAACGGCAACGGCGGTAGTGTCAGAACCACCACGTCCCAGTGTGGTGATATTTCCTTCTTTATCTACGCCCTGAAAACCAGCGACTACCACCACGCGGCCTGCATCCAGATCGGCTCTAATGCGATCACACTGAATATCTTTTATGCGAGCTTTACCATGAACATTATCAGTCAGCATACGAATTTGAGCGCCCGTGTAGGAGCGCGCTTCACAACCACGGTCTATCAGTGCCATGGTTAGCAAGGCAATAGTAACCTGTTCTCCGGTAGAGACCAGCACATCCATTTCGCGCGCATACGGTTTTACACTGATTTTATTCGCCAGCTTAATCAGACGGTTGGTTTCACCGCTCATGGCCGACACGGCAACCACGATTTTATCACCTGCGTTAGCGCGTATGACCACCTTATCGGCTACCTGACCGATTTTTTCTATGCTACCAACCGATGTGCCACCGTATTTCTGAACAATTAATGCCATGAAGATGTATTAACTTGTGTATCAAGACTGAAACGATGGAGTATATAAGTTATAGCTAATTCATGCAATAAATCAGTGTCATGATGCGGCCTGTTTTTTCTACTTATGATCTTACACACTTATTTTACAACAAGCTGTAGAGAATCAACCCCCTGGAGATTCAAAAACAACGTCAAAACTTTTTACCTCCGTGTCCATTTGCGTTTATCTGTGGAAAAATCATAACTGATTCTGCAACCAGCTCTTTGCCGCTGCCAGTGCCTGTGGAATAGTGGCTGGATTGGTGCCACCTGCCTGTGCCATATCGGGGCGACCACCACCCTTACCCCCCACCTCTGCGGCAGCAATATTAACCAGCTCACCGGACTTGACCCGGTTGGTAATATCGCTGGTTACTCCGGCGATAAGTTTTACCTTACCGCCATCTTCAGTCGCCAGCACAATGGCTGCGGTACCGAGTTTATTTTTTAACTGGTCAAGCGTATCGCGTAACGTATTGCTGTCTGCACCATCGAGTTTTGCCGTCAGTACTTTTACTCCATTTATATCTTCAGCCTGTGCACTTAAATCATTGCCCGCCTGTGAGGCCAGTCTGGCTTTAAGTTGCGTCAGTTGCTTATCCTGTTCGCGCAGACGACTGATGAGTTGTTCAACTTTAGTATTAACTTCATCACGGCTACTTTTTAGCATGACTGCCAGAGCGTCCAGTTGCCGGTCTTTCTCTTCCACTCTTTTTACTGCAAGCTCGCCGGTTACCGCTTCAATCCTGCGCACGCCGGATGCAATACCCGTTTCAGTGGTAATCTTGAATAATCCAATATCCCCGGCTCGATTAACATGTATCCCGCCGCACAGTTCAGTGGAAAAGGTTTTATTTTCCTGTTCATTACCCATTGAGACGACACGTACGACATCATCGTATTTCTCGCCGAATAATGCCATCGCACCCGTTTCCCTGGCATCCTCCAGACGCATTTCTTTTACCTGTACCCGTGTATTACCCCGAATTTGTGCGTTCACTATCCGTTCTATTTTCTGCAACTGTGCCGATGCTATCGGCTCAAAGTGTGAGAAATCAAACCGCAAATGCTGCGCATCGACCAGTGATCCTTTCTGTGCCACATGATCGCCCAGAACCTGACGCAATGCGGCATGCATCAGATGGGTAGCAGAATGGTTACGACTAATCGCTCGCCGACTTTTATCATCAATTTCAGCCGTAATATTGTCACCCTGACTAAGACAACCGGAAACCACTTCGCCGATATGTAAAATACTTTTACCCTGTTTCTGCGTATCAGTAACCTTAAACACAGCCTGAGCATTCTCCAGTTTCCCGGTATCACCAACCTGACCGCCCGACTCACCATAAAATGGGGTTTCATCCAGCACGACAATACCCTGGTCACCTGCCTGTAGTACATCAACTTCTTCTACACCCGCATAAAGCTGGAGAACAGTACCCGCCTGTTTTATCTGCTGATAACCGGTGAAGGCACAATCACAGTTCACCTGCAACACCCGGTTATAATCCACCCCGAACTGACTGGCACTGCGACCACGTTCACGCTGAGCTTCCATGGCCTGCTCAAACCCGGCTTCATCAATTTCAAGACCGCGCTCACGGGCAATATCAGCAGTCAGATCAAGCGGAAACCCATAGGTATCATAGAGCTTAAACAGAGTTCTACCGCGAATAATATTACCTTCAAGCCGGGCGATATCATACTCCAGTATTTTCATTCCCTGATCCAGCGTTTCTGCAAAGCGTTCTTCTTCACGTTTAAGCACACGTTCAATGTTTTTTTGCGCTGCAACAAGCTCTGGGTAAGCATCACCCATTACCTCAATTAATGGTTGTACTAGTTTGAAAAAAAACAGATTATTCATACCAAGCTGATACCCATGTCGGCATGCTCGACGAATAATACGGCGTAACACGTAACCCCGTCCTTCATTAGACGGTATCACGCCATCAACAACAAGAAAGGAACAGGAGCGGATGTGGTCTGCAATTACCCGCAGAGATTTGTCTGCCAAATTGGTACCATTGGTTACCTTCGCCGCCGCCTTTATCAGATGTTGAAACAGGTCAATGTCGTAGTTATTATGTACCTTCTGCAAAATAGCCGCCAGACGTTCCAGCCCCATGCCGGTATCAACAGACGGAGCTGGCAATGGCTCCATTTTGCCACCTGAGCCACGATTGTATTGCATAAACACCAGGTTCCATATTTCAATATAGCGGTCACCATCCTCTTCAGGCGTGCCCGGCGGCCCACCTGGAATATCTTCACCATGGTCATAAAAAATTTCGCTACAGGGACCACAGGGACCGGTATCGCCCATTGCCCAGAAATTGTCACTTTCATATTTTTTGCCCGGTTTATCACCGATACGGCTAAAGCGATTTTTATCGATGCCTATTTTATTCAGCCAGATATCTGCTGCTTCCTCATCTTCAGCATAAACCGTCACCCAGAGATGTTCGGCGGACAGGCCAACAACATCCGTTAAAAACGTCCAGGCATAACGAATGGCATCTTCTTTAAAGTAATCACCAAAACTGAAATTACCCAGCATTTCAAAAAAAGTATGATGGCG
>CAYXNL010000094.1:0-4318 GCA_964466455.1 uncultured Thiotrichaceae bacterium | reverse complement strand
GGACAGGCTCAGGTAATTCTACCTCAACCTGAGCATCTCTGGAGGAAACCTGAAAAATGGCTTTAATTCATACAAGCGTTTTGTCAACGGTGAGATGTTATCGCGAGTCTTTAAAATTTAGTAGGGACACTGTTTATTTTAAGTAGCGTTGTACTTTATTGCAGACGTCCTTCATGCCTTCAAAAATTGGGTCGGATATATCATCAGGAAAATCATGTGGAAGTATCGCCGTGACTTCTTCTATTACGGAGTCAATTTTGCTGGTTACTTCCACCATTATGTTTATCATTTCTGATTCAGGAAAATGGACTCTTTTGGATTCATCTAGCCAGTGTCTGGGCATTATTTCATGCCATTTGTAATGTGTATTTTTGCCATGTAGAGCCATAGCCATCTTAATGTCTTTTAATTCAAGTTGGCGTTTGCTGGTAATCGGGTACGCAGACATAACATCGTAAATAGGTGTGCTTTCGAAACGTCCTCTGTTTTGGAGGAAAATGCTGAAGTTTTTTGCATGACCATCAATAGCGCCCATTATCCAGAACAGGAAAACGGCTTTCATGAACTGCTTTCTATCTTTATCTGATGTTATCGATGAGCGAAGTAACTCCATGATGCTATCTATACCTGGTCCACCATCATTTTCATATTTCAATGAAGGTGCAATCTTAAGAGCCTGGCACATATCTTCTTGTGGATGACGAATGATCCATGAATGATCAGTGGATAATTCACGATCAAAGCGCTCAACAATAAGCACCTCCTGGTCTTCAAAAGTCTGGATATTAGCACCAGCTACAGGTAGATCAAAAGAATCTGCTATTTTCAGGCATAACCATTCATTTTTAACACTTTCGCTTAAATCTATGCCGGCCCGTTTAATATTTCCGATTGGCAATTTGAATATATGTGTTGTGGGAGTTGTTCCTGTGGGACGTTGCCATTGTTCTTCATGCCAGAGAAACCCCGTTTTTTCCTGTGCGCCTGCTAAAGAGATTCTAAAGTCTTCATTTTTTGACATACCCAAAGGCAGCGTCTGATAGTTTCTCAGGCTTTCTGCAATTTCATGCTCATTCATGGGCAAGCATGAAATTGTTTTTACATTTACGCCGGTGGATTCAGGCAAAAGCTGAATTGCACCAACACAATCCTTGCCAATGTTTGTTAGTAGATCAAATGCCTGATCTGTTTTTGTTCCAAACCTGCTCTGGATTCGTTGTCTTATTGCTTTATTATCAGGAAGCAGGTTGTCAAAAAAGTTGTAAACAACATCCCCTTTATGTTTTGTCTCTGTTAAAGGCATAGATAATGAGATGGGAATGGCATATTCAGCGTTCTGCCATAAATCGCTATAAACAAATTCCTGCGCACCACTACGATGCTGAATATATTTTCCAACATTATGGCCATTCATAAAAACGAATAGATCAGCCATTACCAGGGGGCCTCGCCTTTATAAGGTTTGTCTCTTGGCTCTAGATGTATTTCCAGGTTTAAAGCTGACATTAATCTAAACAGGGTTTCTAGCTGAACACCTGGGCGCCCATTCTCGATATTGGATACCGTTTTTTGCGTCAGATTAAATTTTCCACCCGCTTCTATTTGTGTCAGATGAAGTTTTTTGCGATACATTTTCAGTACGCGACCAAGGTCTTCGGGTGATGTAATTGGAGTCATGTTTTATATGCACCGATAAAATTTACAAAAGTTAATGGTTCAATATGTACGAGCAGATATATTACTATAATATATACGTAAAGATATATCAACATAAAATACCTGTACGGATATAACCAGGCATTATATCCGTATGTATATATCTGTGCGAGGAAATAGGGTGCCGCTACATTGCTGGTGGTATCTCAAGTTCGGCTAGTACTTTGTTTTCCATAACTCTTATTCTGAAACACCCTTATCCTAATGGTGGGGCGCTAGAAACTAGAGCAAAAAATTTAAATTTTGTGTTAGTTAGGCCGGGCTGTAACTTTTTGTTGTTCTGCACGACTTAGTCCAATACTTTTTGCAATGTTATTCCAGTTGCTGTCACTGGCCAAAACTTTATTTTTAATCTCTACCGCACTTTTCTCATTGAGCTGAAAAAAGTCTATAACTTCCATTGCCAGATCATAATCCATGCTGTTATCACTATCATTAATATTTAGATGCAGTCCACCGGCGGGTGTTACCGGATTAATATCATAAGCTGGAGAAAGGAGCCAGCCACCTTTGTGATAAATAAAGCCATGGTTTCTGAGGTGGTCATCTGTATTAGATACAGCAATATTAAAAACAACCCGGCGCCATAGTTCAGCCAGGTGAAATTAACATATTGAGCCACTTTAAATAATCTGGATCGTCCAGGTCTTTAATTTCCTCTACCTGCTGGGCTGCGTATTCAAGTTCGCGCAGTGACACTATGGGAGGCGCTGCCTGTTGATCATTATTATCTAGAAATGGCCCATCAGGATCAAGTTTAAATCGCAGTGCCCCCATGCGGTACATGTCGTGCACACCGAGAAGATAATCTGTCTCGAATAGCGTGATGGGGTTACGACCTTGCTGGCGTGCGATAACGGCCTCTCGACGTTTCATCAGCAAACGTCCCCAGCGATCTGGGCATGAATCAAGAAAGATACGAAAATTCTTTTGATCCTGGCTGTGTTGATCTCCGGCATAGAGATGTAGTTCTGAAAAAAAACGGGGTTGATTCTTTTTCTTTTTGGTAAAAAATTGTTTTTAATGGAAGATGGTGCGCCCGACTGGATTCGAACCAGCGACCCCAGGCTTCGGAGGCCTGTACTCTATCCAGCTGAGCTACGGGCGCGGGAGTGAGATTGTAACAGGAGATTGTAACAGAAGTAACGGCAAATTTCTGTGTGCGAAAGCGCGATAAATACAGATCATTGCGGTGCAGTTCATCCCTTGCTACAGCCTACGGGTTTATTTCTTAAAAAGGCGGTTTCTGCCAGGCACTGACTTTGCCATCGTAATCAAACATGACCGAACCCCGACCAATAACCGGGTATACGTAATACCAGATTATTTGATTATTGACCCTGGTTTTTGCATCAGGATTACCCAGTAACTGTAGTAGCTGTGTTTTTGATAAACCACGCTGTAGCTTTTTCCAGTTTGTTTTCAGTTCTTCCATTTCATGCAGTGCCGTCAAACCCGACCGCGTAGGCACTAACTGGCTGCCTGTATCCGGTGATTTCTGCTCCAATGGATGCTGCTCCAATGGATACGGGTTCAACTGGACTTTCTTCTCCAGTCGATCCAGACGTTTCGTTAACGCATCAATCTGTGCCTGCATACGAGCCATTTGCGGGTTTAGCGTTGCCGGGGGGTTGTCCGCCTGCGCGGCAAAGGGTGACAACAAGAGACAAAATAGCATGCAGCGGTAACTCATTTTTATTCCCATGTTATGAAATGAATGTATTGTATGAACCAGCATAACTATTATCTACCTGCATTAAGGAATTTCTGAATAAATCGTAGATGAACCGCAATAAACACCTAATTAATTTAAGAATCTCTGATTAAACCAGTATAAACAAAATCGGGCTGCCCTGCTTCCCCGGAGAGGAAAGTAGAACAGCCCGCTAACAGCTTTTCAGCCGCGCTTTACTGGTTAGTGTTTACCACATCAACCAGGCATTTGCGTACAACGTATTGTTGTCCGAAGCGTTGCGACCGTTACCATCATAATTACTGCTGGCACCATCAAACTTGGAATAGCCGGTGTACTGCAACGAGAACTTGGTATTTTCCCATGGCAGGTAGTCAGCCTCGGCGACATAACCGTTTGAATCCGGGCTACCAGTGGTTGCATATAACGCTGCATCAGTATCTCCATTGGTATTGAAGTATCCCAGTGAGAGCTGAGCACTATGACCGAACTCATAGTTGGCATCAACACGGATCTGTTTCAGGGTATTTGACAAATTACTTGAATTGCCGGCTGCAAAAGTCGAATCCAGGTTCTGGTTCTCATTAATATACACACCATGCAGAGAAATCAGATTACCGTTATTGACCGGCAACTGGTAGCTTGCATCGACAGCCACGTCGGTGTACTTATCAGATTTGTTATTACTATTACTATTGCCTTGACCACCTATGAAAGATGCCTGCAGCGCATAAGTACCAATTTCAAGATAACCCTGATTCGCAAAGGTATTTTCCCAGGCAAGGCGAATATACGGCGCAACGCCATTAACCGAACCCTTTACATCTGGTGGAACACTACTATTCATCATATTATTAGTAGTACGGTAGAAGTTTACCGAAGCATACCAGTGGCTATCCAGCATCGCAT
>CAYXNL010000093.1:0-4424 GCA_964466455.1 uncultured Thiotrichaceae bacterium | reverse complement strand
AAGAGAACGGTAATTAGTAACATTCCCCAGGGATGGGGGAACATAATGGAGATAAAGCATTGTTTTATCTGTTCCCAAAATCCCAGTATATCCCAGCCTGAATTTTATTTACGCCTTCGGTATAGTAATGGTTAATACACCATTGCTAATTTGTGTTTTCATCCCACTTTTCTTAACCGGACTCGGTAAGGCAATCGTGCGTTGAAAACTTCCTGAGCTACGTTCCTGAAAAACAACATTTCCATTGCTATTCTTATTCTGCTCACTGGAATTCTGTTCGCCTTTTACCGTTAGCCTCTGACCGTTAAGATTAACTGACATATTTTTTGCATCCGCACCCGGTACATTAACAATGATTGTATACTGTTTCTTATTTTCCTTTACATCCATTTTTGGTACGGTGACACTGCTGCTAAAAAATTGCCGGAAATCAGGACTTTGATTAAAGTGAGTGAAAGTCCGGTTAAACATTCTATTCATATTGCGCTGCATTTGCTGAATCTCTTCATAGGGATTCCAGTTCTGCGCATTAAAGGGAGTAGTAGAGAATCCGTTATTAAAAACGGGAGCCGGTTGCTTTGGTTTTACCGATTTTGGTTTTACCTGCTGATGTTTTCCTGTCACAGCTTTCGACTTTGTCAGTGATGATTTCTGTGCTGAGTGAGTGTTCATTGCCATTACGGCTGCGGCATTTACTGGTGCCTGAAAAACTTGATGGGCGACAGATAATCGTTGCATACTGATGCCATTAAGCTGCTTTTTCATACCAACCATATACCAGGCCTGAATCGCCATAATAATAACCAGCACAATGATAAGCCCCAGCAATAAGCTCTGCTTCGACGGCGTTTGCCCGGCATCTGACATTTTTTCGGTATCTGACATTTTTATAACTCCCCTGAAAGGTATTAATTTCGTACCTATAGGAGTAATACCAGAATCCGATTTTTCAAGGCCTGAATGACTTACATTACAGATTGTTAATTTCAGGAACCTTCTGATTGAGTCGGGATCGTGCAGATACTTTTGGATTAAAAATTAAAAATACCGATAAATACTAAATAGCGTTATAATCTACTACTATAAATCTACTATTATAAATCTACTGCTAAATCCACTCCCATAATAATAAAAAATGGTAGCCATCGAATGAACTCTCTCAGTCTGCTTTTACCCAAACACCAGCACTCTGTCTGGATTGACGATCTCGAAAATATTGAAAGCGAGGCCGTCGCGTTAATTTCTATCCCTCTGCTTGGTAAGATTACCGCCGGCAACCCCATTGAACGGGTTGAAGAAAATAACCGGATTAAAGTACCTGCCAATATGGTGCGTAAAAACACCTATGCACTGAAAGTCTGCGGTCATTCCATGATCGACGATAATATTCAGGATGGTGATATTGTCATTATTGAAAAACGCGAATGGGCAGACAATGGTCAGTCCGTTGTTGCACTAATCAATGATGAGCAGGTCACCCTGAAAAAATTCTATATCGAAGCCGATGGTATTCGCTTGCAACCAGCTAACCCGGATATGGAACCCATTTTACTGAAAAATGAAGAAGTGCAGGTACTGGGCATTGTCACCGGTGTGATCCGTGATTTTACTAAGGAGAACAGTAATTACTCGGAAAATAGTGATTGAATCAGACCTGGCCTGATAAAATATCGCTATTTTCAATTGCATCAATATTCTGTATAGTCTTCAATACGCTGTCCGGGTTCAAACTGATTGAATCAATACCCAGTTTAACCAGATATTCGGCAACCTCTGGATAGTCCGAGGGTGCCTGTCCGCAGATGCCACTGTGGCGCTGGTTACGCTGACAGCCTTCAACCGCCCACCTGATCATTCGCATGACGCCTGGATCTCTTTCATCATAATCGAAGGCCAGAATTTCACTGTCGCGATCCACCCCCAGAGTAAGCTGGGTTAGATCATTGGAGCCGATACTGAAACCGTCGAACAGCTTGCTAAATTCATCAATCTGGACAACATTATTGGGTATTTCACACATGACATAGATCTGCAAACCATGGTCACCACGCCGCAGGCCGTATTGCGTCATGGCATCGAGTACCGCCTGCCCTTCAGCGACGCGGCGGCAAAAGGGAATCATCAGGATAACATTATCCAGCCCCATCACTTCCCGCACACGTTTCATCGCGGCACATTCAAGAGCAAAGCCTTCGGCATAACTCGGATGGGTATAACGCGCTGCACCGCGGAAACCAATCATCGGGTTATCTTCAGCCGGTTCAAAATATTTACCCCCCAGCAGGGTAGCATATTCATTGGTTTTGAAATCACTCATGCGCACCACACAGGGTTTTGGATAAACTGATGCGGCGATAGTCGCCACTCCTTCAGACAGGGTTTTGACAAAAAAATCTGTCGGGTCGGCATAGGCTCGGCTGAGACTGGCCAGTGCATCGCGGGCTTTATCATCCACCTTATCCGGATGAATCAGTGCCATCGGGTGCGCCTTGATATATTCATTAATAATAAATTCCATACGTGCCAGCCCGATACCATCTACCGGTAGTGAAGCCAGGCTAAAGGCCTGATCGGGATTCCCCAGATTCATCATAATCTCGGTTTTCGGCTGTGCCAGATCGCCAAGATCGGTCTCGGTAACAGTAAACTCCAGAATCCCTGCATAAACATTGCCGGTTTCCCCCTCGGCGCAGCTCACCGTAATTTCTTCACCATTTTTGAGTACGTCACTACCGTTATCCGTACCGACCACAGCAGGAATACCCAGTTCGCGTGAAACAATAGCGGCATGGCAGGTACGCCCGCCCCGATTAGTGACAATCGCCGCTGCCGTTTTCATCACTGGCTCCCAGTCCGGCGTCGTGGTATCGGCCACCAGCACTTCGCCGGGCTGGAAATCACTCAGGTGTTTAACATCATCAATAATACGAACCCGACCCGCACCGATTCGGGTACCAACCGCCCGCCCCTGTGCAAGTATTTTAGCTCCTGACAGTAGATGATAGATCCGAAGAATGTTGCCTTTTCTCTGTGATTCCACCGTTTCTGGTCGTGCCTGCACCATATAGATTTGACCATCAAGGCCGTCTTTTGCCCACTCCATATCCATCGGTTTATGAAACCCTGCCTGTTTGGAGTAATGATTTTCCACCTTAATAGCATAATCGGCAAGCACCATGATATCTTCATCTGTAATGCAGAAACGGTTCCGTTCATCAGCAACCGTATCAATATTCCTGGTGTACTCCACCGCAATGTTGTCGGTATTGATGGTATCGGTAAAGATCATCTTTTTTTCTTTTTTTCCCAGCCGACGTTTAAGCACCGCCCGATACCCCTTGTCAAAAGTAGGCTTATGTACGTAGAAACTGTCCGGGTCGATGGTTCCCTGTACAACATTTTCGCCCAGACCAAATGCGGCGTTGATAAAGACCACATCCCTGAATCCGGTTTCGGTATCCAGTGAGAACATCACGCCACTGGCATCTTTATCACTACGCACCATTTTCATTACCACCACACACAGATAGACCTTGTAGTAGTCAAAATGATTATCGTATTTATAGTGGATGGAACGGTCGGTAAAATTGGAAGCCAGACAGCGCCGGTAGGCATCAAGTAGTGCATCCTCACTGCTAATATTCAGATAGGTATCGTTCTGTCCGGCAAAGGAGGCCTCGGGAGAGTCTTCTGCGGTTGCCGAAGAACGTACAGCAAGAGAGACTTCATCGCCATATTCTTCTTTAAGCTTTGCATATTGAGCAAGAATTTCAGTGCTTAGATCGTCCGGTAATCGACAACTACTGACAACTTCCCTGGCTTTTTCACCACGTGCCTGTAGATCCTTAACATTATCAGGATCAAGCCCGTCCAGTGCCTCATGCAATTTTTCCCAGGCATGGTTAACATCCAGAACATGACGGTAAGCCAGGGCGGTTATGGCAAAGCCATTAGGCACCCGAACACCTTCATCAGTAAGATTACGATACATCTCGCCCAGACTGGCATTTTTCCCACCTACTTCGGGAACGTCATCAATACCGGTTTCATTAAACCATTTGATGTATGTAGACATTATTTGTCTCCTGTTACTTTTAAGCGGAAGTTGCAGCCGGGGCCTTTCGACTCGGCAGATCGGTGCAGTTTACCGCTGAATAGCGCCGCTGACTGTCGCTCAGGTGACATCCTAACAGGATGGATAAAAGGAGGACGCTAATTAGGCGAGAACTATCTTGAAAAACACCGCTAAACAGGTATCGGCATCCCCTTTTAACTTGCTATAATTATCCACTGTAGCCCTGCAACATCCTCTGGCTACAACTGATTTTCTGGAGAAATGCCGGAGCGGCCGAACGGGCTTGATTCGAAATCAAGTGAACCCTCGCGGGTTCCGAGGGTTCAAATCCCTCTTTCTCCGCCATTTT
>CAYXNL010000092.1:0-4532 GCA_964466455.1 uncultured Thiotrichaceae bacterium | reverse complement strand
GTATTGACAGCGTGTCTTGAACACCAGGTATCCTTTTTATCTGTTTCAGTAATATGTAGTATCAAGCATAACAAATTTACTACTCGGTGGCATAAAAAAGGCCAGATGCCTCTAAATGATGGAAATTTAGACAACAGGGTGCAAGACGCGATAAAATCATCCACTATGATACAGGTTAAATTTTTTTCCAGCCTGAAAGAGCTGACTGGACACGGTGAACTTGAACTGAATATTCAGTCGCCACTCACCGTGCGTGAAATCTGGCAACGGAGTACAGCAAAGCATGCCTTACCAGCAAATACCCTGTGTGCGATTAATATGGAATATGCAAAGCTGGACGATATTGCACAGGACAATGATGAGGTCGCCTTTTTTCCGCCGGTAACCGGTGGATAGGCCTGTGCTGAAACACTTGCGATGACGACTGATTGCTAAACCATGCCCGCACAAATTATCGAACAAATATTCAACCCCTGGCAATCTCTACAGGATTATCAGGCAGCAAATCTTAAACCCGGTCAATATGGTGCCACAACCTGTTTTGTCGGCACTATGCGCGACTTCAATATTGATGAAAAAGTCACTGCCATGACACTGGAACATTACCCGCAAATGACGCAGGCATTTCTAGATAAATTGTGCAATGAAAGCAGACAAACCTACGAACTGGATGACTGCCTGATTATCCACCGCGTAGGTCTGATTAAACCGGCCGAACCCATCGTCCTGACTGCCGCCTGGTCATCTCATCGGGCGCAGGCATTTGATGCCTGCCGTTATTTAATTGAAGAATTAAAAGCCCATGCACCCTTCTGGAAAAAAGAAGTAACCGACAAAGGAACGCGTTGGGTACACAATGATATAAAGCCGTAAATTTATTCAGAAACCCCTGGTTAAGCCGCGAATAAACATCCCTGTTGTAGACTTAATCAGCACTTCCAACGTTTACTTAATCAGAACAAACAGGGCCGTCTGTCCCCGTTGAATATTAAGCAATATCTGTTTATCACTGTAATTGATCGCTTTTTTCAGCTCGCTCAATGTTTTTACTGGAACACGATTTGCAGATAAAATTAAGTCTCCCTTACGCAACCGTGCTTCCCATGCCGGGCTACCACGTGATACATTAGCAAGAACCAGATACTGATTATTACCATCTTTGTGGTTTGCAATGACTGCACCCTGAAGACGCGGGTTAAGTTTTTCGCCTGCCAGACTATGCGCCAGTTCTCCCTTTATGGTAGCCGTTAAGTGAATCTTTTTAGCATCGCGAATCACCGTTATTTTCATCTTCTGCCCAATGCGCATCAAACCCACCATATTTCGCATCTGGGAGGCACTTTTAACCGGTTTATCATTAATTGTATCGACCACGTCACCCGCTTTTAACCCTGCCTTGCTGGCTGCTGAATTTTTAATCACCTGAGAAATCACCACCCCCTGTTGTAAATTCAGCCCAAATGCTTTCGCCAGACCCGGGGTTAGATTTTGCATAACGACCCCCAGCATACCCCGACGAACTTCACCATATTTGATAAGTTGATCAGCGATCTGCCGTACCATATTAATGGGAATAGCAAAACCAATACCAACATTCCCATCACTGCCCGCAGATAAAATAGCGGTATTAATACCGATGAGTTGCCCTTTTAGATTAACCAGCGCACCACCTGAGTTACCGGGGTTAATAGATGCATCGGTCTGGATAAAATCCTCATAACCTTCAATACCCAGACCGGTTCGACCCAATGCACTGACAATACCCGAGGTAACGGTTTGCCCCAGTCCAAAGGGATTACCAATCGCCACGGCAAAATCACCTACACGTAATTTCGATGAATCCGCAAACGGGATACTGGTGAGATGACCTGTTTTTACCTTTAAAACAGCCACATCTGCTTCCGGGTCAGAACCAATGATTTTTGCTGTCAGTTGCTGCCCGTCATAGAGTGTTACAGAAATCGCGTCGGCACCTTCAACAACATGGTAATTGGTAATAATATAGCCATGTTTGGCATCTATAATCACCCCTGAACCCAGACTTTTTACTTCCCTGCGTTGAGGCGCATTTTCCATGCCTCTGAAAAATCGTTTAAAAAACGGATCATTCATCAGCGGGTGTCTCGCTATATCCACATGACTGCGGGTCGCAATATTCACCACAGCTGGTTGTACCTTTTCTATCATGGGAGCGAGACTGGGCATTTCATTACCATCAAAACTCTTCGGTAGATCAGCACGTGCCTGCGTTATAAAGACGGGAAGAAATAGTACAAAAAGCAGTAAAGTAGATTTTATGCCAGTGGTAATTTTGGTGGTAATTGCAAATCGCCTGGGGAACATTTTTTCTCCTGAATACACAAAATATAAATAGAAACTCACACACAGACCGGCTATTTTACCGGAAGTTCACTTTCCAGGTATCCAGTTTACCATCTCTGCTTGATACTGCACGGCTTAACTGTTACATTCCAGTTTCCACACAAAAAACAGGAAAAAAAATGGCTCACCGCATTTTACTTACCTGCTGCCTGTCGGCAGTAGTTGTTTTATCTGCCTGTGATCAGCAGTCATCACACCCCGCCTCGTCCGAACTCAAAACCACTACACAAAAAGCCAGTTACAGTTTTGGTGTAGATGTTGCCAATCGTCTGTCCCAACAGGGAATTCATCTGGATATTAATGCTTTTAACCGGGGTGTTACCGATGCTGCTAATCACTCAAAGCTGGCATTAAGTGAAGCAGACAGGATTAAATCAAAAACCGAATTCCAGACACAACTGCGCGATTCACTAATTAAAAAACAAAATAAAATCGCTGCAAAAAATCTGAAAGCAGGAACCACCTTTCTTGCAGAAAATGCAAAAAAACCAGGCGTAATTACCACAAAGAGTGGCCTGCAATATAAAATTCTGGCAACCGGTAGCGGCGCACAGCCAAAACCAGGTGATATCGTCACCACAAACTATGAAGGCACCCTGATTGACGGACAGGTATTCGACAGTTCCTATAAACGTGGTACACCGGCAACTTTCCCGGTTAATGGTGTAATAAAAGGCTGGACGGAAGCATTACAAATGATGCATGTTGGCGATAAATGGCAACTGTTTATTCCGGCTAAACTAGCATACGGTAAAAGTATGCGTAGCGCGTTAATTCAGCCTAACTCCACACTGATTTTTAAGCTTGAATTACTGAGCATAAAAGGTAAAACAAAACAGGCTAAATAACCGATTTTTATTTATTCGACTTTAGGACACCCTGTTACTTTTTGATTAGAAAATAAAACTGGCCATTAGTCTCGCCCTGACCAATCAGGACAAGTTCCTTTTGACGACAAAAGGCCGGGATATCATTCTGCAATGTCTGTTTCTGTGACACAGCCATCAGCGTTTTCCCGGCCTCCAGTTCTTTTAATATCGACATATTACTGAAGCGGATGAAAAGGATACTTATTGTTCATCCATTTAGTAACTGTCATAGAAAATCGACTTTTCAGTCATTATCGTCTACCCATGATTATTTTCTACCACTAAAAATTAAAATGAACCGGTTTCAGACGTTGCTTCGTTTTGTCAAATGCCATCCAGTGTTGGGCGTAACTCTGTTTTGACACCGGGTGACATAAATCCGGTGCAATTTCAGCCAATGGCCACAAAACAAATGCATTTTTCAGTATCTCAATTCGAGGCAGAATCAGGCCCTGCTCATCGAGAACCAGATTGTCATACAGCAACAGATCAAGATCCAGACTACGTGATGAAAATTTCTGCCCACTCCGGTCTCGCCCATGTGCATCTTCAATCGCCCGCAGCTGATAATTAACATCATGGACATCAAGCGATGTAGTGGTTGCAATAACCATATTAAAAAACGCATCCCCAACAAAACCTACCGCTTCACTTTCATATACTGATGAAAGCTCCAGCCGCCCAAACACACGACGCATCGCCTCCACGCCTGAACGTGTATTGCCTTCACGGTTTATATTACTGCCGAGACTGATATATATTTCTGTCATGGCTAGACGCTACTACGCTCTATAATAACGCCAACAGAACGCGCCCCAGTCACAGCACCAAGCTTACTGAGTTTAAGCCGTAACCAGGGCACATTAAACTCGGAGATGATAATTTCGGCCAGCCGTTCTGCCAGTGTTTCCACCAGTTGAAACTGACTGACTTCGGTAAAAGCAATTAGACGCTTGGCAACCGCCTTATAATTTAGCGCGTCCTCAATCTTTTCACTACTTGCTGGTATGCTATTATCCGCCGCCATTTCAATATCAAGCGCTACCGTCTGCTTTACCTCTCGTTCCCATTCATAAATGCCAATTATGGTATTAATTCGCAGATCGTCAATAAATACGATGTCTCTCATCATCATTTCCGCCAGCATTATAGTTACTTTCTATTATACCGGACAATTTAACCCGTCCCGACTTTTGTTGGGACGATTATCAATCCCCAGAGATTTGATTCCCCGCGGCTTGCGGCGAGGTGGTCTGTTTATTAATTAATCGAAAATAAGCT
>CAYXNL010000091.1:0-4647 GCA_964466455.1 uncultured Thiotrichaceae bacterium | reverse complement strand
AAAAATAATATTTTTCTAATCGGCCCTATGGGTACAGGGAAAACCACTATTGGTCGCCAGCTTGCCCGCAAACTGGCGATGGACTTCTACGATAGTGACCGGATTATTGAGGATAGAACCGGTGCAGACATTCCCCTTATCTTTGAAAAGGAAGGAGAAAACGGCTTTCGCCAGCGTGAACAGCTGGTTATTGATGAACTTACCCGGCAACATAATGTTGTTGTAGCGACCGGTGGTGGCGCTGTACTGTCTCCGGTCAATCGTCAGTATCTAAAAACCCGTGGTACAGTTATCTACCTGAAAAGCAGCCTGGAAACACTGGTTGAGCGCACCAGCAGAGATCACAACCGCCCTCTACTGCACGCAAAAGAGCCTGCGGAAGTTATTCTCGAACGCCTGCTTAGACAGCGCGACCCGCTGTATCAGGAAACCGCCGATATTATTATCAAAACCGCAAATAACTCGATTCACAACGTGATACACGCTATTATTAAGCGCCTGAATAATCACCAATAACCACCTTACATACTCATGACAACACTCAGCGTCGATCTTGGAGAACGCAGTTACCCCATTTATATCGGTAAAAACCTGCTAGGCAGTACCGACCTGCTCCGGTCACACATTCCCGGTAATAGCGCACTGATCGTCAGTAATGAAACCGTTGCCCCCCTCTATCTGAAACAGGCACAGGCGATGCTCAGTGGTATTCGACATGAAGCCGTCATTCTACCGGATGGTGAAAAATATAAAAATTTGCAGGTACTCAATCAGATTTACGATGCCCTGCTTGCCAATCATCTTGATCGCAATACTACAGTTATCGCACTCGGCGGCGGTGTGATTGGGGATATGGCAGGTTTTGCTGCCGCCAGCTATCAGCGCGGGGTACATTTAGTGCAGATTCCTACCACCCTGCTGTCGCAGGTGGATTCCTCTGTAGGAGGGAAAACCGGGGTCAATCATGCACTGGGCAAAAATATGATCGGTGCCTTTTATCAACCCGTAGCAGTCATTGCCGATACCGATACCCTGAATACCCTGCCGGAACGTGAATTACGTGCCGGTATTGCCGAGATTATCAAATACGGCCTTATCTGTAACGCCGATTTCTTTAGCTGGCTGGAACAGAATATGGATGCACTGCTGGCAAAAGACAGTCCTGCTTTAAGCTATGCCATTGAGGTTTCCTGCCAGACCAAGGCAGAAATTGTCGCGGCTGATGAACGTGAAAGTGGGAACCGGGCATTACTCAACCTGGGGCATACTTTTGGTCACGCCATCGAAAACGCTATGGGTTATGGCAACTGGTTACATGGTGAGGCCATCGCTGCAGGTATGTCTATGGCTGCCTGCATGTCCCGGCAAAAGCAATGGCTGAGTGATAGCGATACAAAAAAAATTATACAGCTGATTAAATACGCCGGACTACCCGTAGCACCACCCGACAGAATTACCGACGATACTTTTCTTTCCCTGATGTCGGTGGATAAAAAAGTCATGGACGGTGTTTTACGACTGGTATTAATGCGTGGTATTGGTCAGTCACTGCTTAGCGATGACTACACATCTGAAGAGCTGATTGATGCTATTCATCATTCACGTAATACAGGCTAAACAAACAACAGGATGATTAGCGTAATGAAAAAAAGCTGTTATACCAGCCGACTAGTTTGCTATGCGTGTCATGACACGCATAGCCGGGGACGTAAATTTCCCGAAGAATATCCAACCTATCGCAATGAATACCAGCGTGACCGTGACCGTATTATTCATTCTGCTGCATTCCGGCGACTGGAATATAAAACGCAGGTTTTTGTCAACCATGAAGGCGACCTGTTCCGCACCCGTCTGACCCATACACTGGAAGTTGCACAGATTGCCCGCAGTATTGCCCGCGAACTGAGCCTGCATGAAGATTTAACCGAAGCCATTGCCCTTGCCCATGATCTTGGTCACACCCCTTTCGGCCATGCCGGGCAGAGCGCATTAAATGACTGTATGAAAGCGGCTGGTGGCTTCGAACACAATATTCAGTCGCTGCGGGTGGTTGATCAACTGGAACAGAAATATGCCACCTTTGATGGCCTCAACCTGACTTTTGAAACCCGTGAGGGCATACTCAAGCACTGTTCGGTAAAAAATGCAAAAAATATTGGTGATATTGGCGCCCGTTTTTTAAATAAAACCCGGCCCGGTCTTGAAGCACAACTCACTGATCTTTCTGATGAAATAGCCTACAATAATCACGATATTGACGATGGCCTACGCTATGGACTGATTGATATTAACGATATGTTAAGCGTCGAGCTGTTTCGCAGCCAATATGAAGAGGTCATTAAAATTCATTCTCATCTCAATAATAAACAACTGACCCACGAAATTATCCGACGCATGATCAGTGTGATGGTGGTTGACCTGATCCAGACATCCGAAGAAAATATTAGCGGACTATCTCTCACTTCTGTCGACGATGTGCGTCAGCAACCAGATCGCATTATGGCATTTAGCGATACCATGACTGAAAGAAAGCAACAACTGAAACAGTTCTTACACCAGCATCTGTATCAGCATTACCGTGTACACCGGATGTCACAAAAAGCCTCGCATGTCATTCATGCCATGTTTGATGCTTTTATGAACGACCAGAAAATTCTACCGCCTGAATCACTGGCACATTGTCAGACGCTGGCTGAAAAACACGGTGAATCCGGCATCGCGCGCGGTATTGCCGACTATATTGCCGGCATGACTGACCGTTACGCCATTGTTGAATATGAGCGCATCTTTAACCCACGGCAATTATCCTTCGCCAGTCTAATTCCCTGAGATTCTTCTCATGGCAGGTCGTATTCCACAAAACTTTATTGATGATTTAATTTCACGCACGGATATTGTTGAAGTGGTCAATTCCCGTGTACCACTTAAACGCAAGGGGAAGGAATATACTGCCTGCTGTCCATTTCACAACGAAAAAACCCCCTCCTTCACCGTTAGTGAAAACAAACAGTTCTACCACTGCTTTGGCTGTGGTGTACATGGCAATGCTATTGGTTTTTTAATGGAGTTTGACCACCTTGACTATATTGAAGCGATTGAAACTCTGGCGGCTGACCAGCATCTTGATATTCCTCGCGAAGGCAGTAATGCCAGCAGCCAGCAACAGAAAAATACCCAGCCACTGTATGCCGCCATGCAACAGGCCAGTGAATTATTCCAGCAGCAACTAACGCAATCGACGCATGCCGTTGACTATCTTGAGCAACGCGGTCTTTGTGGTGAAATTGCTAAAAAATATCGTATCGGTTATGCCCCCGATAAATGGGATTTTATTTATCAGCAGCTGACTACCCGCACATTTACCCCTGCACAGCTACTTGAAACAGGTCTACTGACAAAAAATGATCGACAGAAAACCTATGACCGTTTTCGTGACCGTATTATGTTTCCCATTGCCGACCAACGTGGCAGAACTATCGGTTTTGGTGGGCGGGTTATTGATAAGGGAGAACCCAAATACCTGAATTCTCCAGAAACTCCGGTTTTCCATAAAGGCAGAGAATTATATGGTTTATACGAAGCCAGACAATGCCTGCGTAACATTGACCGCCTGCTTGTTGTTGAAGGATATATGGATGTCGTTGCCCTGTCACAACACGGTATTGAATATGCCGTTGCCTCACTGGGCACGGCAACCACCACCGAGCAAATACAGAAACTATTTCGCACCACTCATGACGTTATTTTTTGTTATGACGGAGATAATGCCGGTAAAAAAGCCGCCTGGCGCGCACTGGAAAACACACTGCCGCTAATCCGTGACGGCATGGTCGCCAGATTTCTGTTTTTACCGGAAACGGAGGATCCAGATACCATGATCCGACAGGAAGGAAAAACCGCTTTTGAGCAACGTATCTCGCAGGCAATACCCCTGTCGGATTTTTTCTTTACCCACCTTAAAATGAATATTGATACGAAGACAAGCGAAGGTCGCGCTCAACTGGCACAGCAGGCAAAACCGCTGTTGAGTAAAATGCATAATAGTATTTATCGTGACCTGCTGGTACAAGAGTTGTCACGACTAGTGGGTCTAACCAGTGAGCATCTCGACGCCAGAATAACGCCCGCACAGCCACTCACCCCGGTTACGCCACCACCAGTCAACCGCAAACAACTGGTAAAAAACACCAAGACCCGGGTAGCTATTGCACTGTTACTACAAAACCCGGCACTGGCCAGTCTCCAGCCAGTCCCCGAATCCTTTCAGTCAGCCATTACCCGAGGCCTGCCCCTGTTGCATCATCTATACCAGACTATACAGAGTAATCCGTCTATCACCTCGGTCGCATTACTGGAACGCTATCGTGGCCATGAACACGAACAGGCACTTACTTCACTGGCTATCTGGTCATCCCCTGAAACGGAAAATGCCGAGACCAGAGAACAGGATTTTATTACTATAATCAAACGACTGGAGCGAGAAGACCGCTATGAATATCTAACTCATAAGGAGGAAACCGATGGGTTAAGTAAGGTTGAAATCCGTGAATTTCTGGCCTTATCGGTAAAATAATTTATTACCCCGAATATTTTACCATTTGACAAAAGCTTATTAACTGACTATTCTTATCTCCGTTAAGCGCTAAT
>CAYXNL010000090.1:0-4667 GCA_964466455.1 uncultured Thiotrichaceae bacterium | reverse complement strand
CCGGATCGACCCATGGATCATAAACATCCACATTCGCCCCATAATTCTGTAATTCATCAATCATGTCAATTACTTTTGTATTGCGCAAATCCGGACAGTTCTCCTTAAAGGTTAATCCCATCATCAGGATATTTGCACCATTCACCTGAATCCGCTTTTTCAGCATTAACTTCACCACCTGACCAATAACATAACTCCCCATGCTGTTATTGATACGCCGACTTGCCAGAATAATTTCAGGATTATAACCAAACTCTTTGGCTTTATGCGTTAGATAATAAGGATCGACACCAATACAGTGGCCGCCTACCAACCCCGGACGAAAAGGCAAAAAGTTCCATTTGGTGCCCGCCGCCTTTAATACATCTTCAGTATTAATGTTCAGACGATTAAAAATCAGCGCCAGTTCATTGATCAGGGCAATATTAACATCACGCTGCGTGTTTTCAATCACCTTGGCGGCTTCTGCGACACGAATTGAACTGGCCTTATGTGTGCCAGCCGTAATGATCTGCTGATATAAATTATCAACAAAGTCGGCAACCTCAGGGGTAGAACCGGAAGTTATTTTTAAAATTGTTGAAACCCTGTGTGTCTTATCCCCCGGGTTAATTCGTTCAGGACTGTAGCCTGCAAAGAAATCCGTATTAAACGCCAATCCCGACTGTTGTTCGATAATCGGCACACAGATCTCTTCTGTTACCCCCGGATAAACAGTTGACTCATAGATAACAATATCACCACTGGAAATAACGTCTCCCAGCATCAGACTGGCTTTCTCAAGCGGGGTTAGATCGGGATTTTTATATCGATCTATTGGTGTCGGTACCGTGACGATATAAACATTACAGTCACACAGTTCATCCTTATGGCTACTGTATGTTAGCCTGGATGCCTCCCGGAGCTCTTCATCACTGACTTCTAGCGTGCTATCGGTTCCACGATTCAATTCATCGATTCGGTTCTGATTAATATCAAAACCCAATACCGGCTGTTTCTTACCAAACTCAACTGCTAAGGGTAATCCAACATAACCCAGGCCAATAATAGCCAGTCTGGCATTTTTTAAATTCAACTTTTTCTCCTTATTTGTTTTTATCACGTAAATTCCATTCATAAACAACAGATCGCTAATACAATAATAATCAATGGTGCATTAATTTTATACCGTAACAGACAATACAGGATCATCCTTTTATTCGTCAATATGTCTTCGCAAACACGCTACCAGGGTTCTGATATGAGAAAGCAGAAATCGACCATGTGTGGGCAAGGTCAGTAACCTGTCTGCAAAATCTTCTGCATTCGGGAATATAGCTGCCCCACCTGGTAGCGACTTCACCCCAGCTACTGCTGGCAGAGAGGTCGCGTACATTATCGATGGTCCCATGCCTCCTGTTTTCAGGCAATCTACCATCGCATTGCGTTCTACCACAGATGGCAATAATAACGGATAGCGCAATAGGCGCTGTGTGGCTAGCGTATCACAAACAGAGGCAAGATCAATAATATGATTATATTCAGCTAACTCTTTATGTAAAAACTCCGTCAATCGCAAGGCATGTGCATCATACTGATAGTAGGCATGAATATTATTTAATAAAATTTTCTTACGCCCATCATCCATACCCTTCAACCCATGCAACGCATGATAACGAGTTTTACCCAGATGCAGAAAAGGTAAAGAAGCGGGCAACCAGTACAGACGCGGGTGTATCATTAAATTGTATAGATAAACCTTCAGCCGATAACACAGTAACTGCCTTAGCTTACTTTTCACCGGTAGCACGACCGGCAAAAGTGCACTGAGTGACGTTTCACCCGAAACAGATAACACCAGACCACCACCAAGCAAACTAACCGGTTTCCCTCGGCCAAAACTTAGCACCACCAGATCACCCTGCCAGTACCGCTGTCCACCTTGTACCATCTCTTCTGCAGGAAATCCCTGCGCACTATCTTCAATCAGCATAATATCTGCTTTTTGCGTTATCATACGCAACGCGGACAGCCGTTCCTGAATACCAAATAAATCAACCGCTACAATCGCCACAGTATTAACTGATACAGCGTTACTAACTGCATCCAGATTCAGCCACGGGCGAGATTTTTCCAGATCAACCAGCACCGGTATCAAACCAGCAAAAACAGCCGCCGAGACCAGGTCAGGACAACCATAGGCAGGTAATATCACCTCAGCCGATGCTGGACAATCTGCACCAAATTTTTTTAGTCTGGCAGCAATCATCGCCGCGGCCAGCGCGGAGGTGCCGGAATCGTAGAAATGTAACTGCCAGCCTGAAAAAACGGCAAGTGAATCAGATGAAACAGTATCTAACTCGTTGCCTCCACCGATTTGCAGTTTAACCGGATTGCCAACCGGTGGTAGCTGATAAAACATCGTTAATTAACGCTTTGAGGGGGTCCAGACTGTCATCCGCCGGCCCATTAAGAACAACAGCGTAGCCTGTGCCAGTGCAATATTAGTCTGCACAAAAAAGAAGATAATTTTAACCGCAGTATTTGTACGCATACCGACCACCTGCCAGCCAGCCAGTGCCAGCCCATAAAAAACCAGCTGCGCATACAGTGCTAGCGAATAAATCAGCCCCTGCCCCTGCAATAATAGAGTGACAACAGCAAAACCCAACATAAACCAGGGCACACCCCAGCGCATAATTTTATGGCTCCACACCTGAAAAGCAAACAACCCCATCCGAAATGGGTTAAGCACTTCGGGGTGGCGAGCAATGGCGGTGATACCACGAATAACCGTGCGCATTTTACGCCGATATTCCAGCGAAGCATCTTTGACATCCTTATACATGCCCAGAACATCCGGGCTGGTAATGGCCACCATGCCTAGTTTTGCCGCATTAAGTGCAGTATTAAAATCGCTTGGGCAGTAAATATCCCAGTGCTCACAGACTTCTCGCCGGGCAGCAAAAAAAGACCCGCTCAAGCCCACCAGTCCGGCACGCACCGACTCCTGCCGACGCAGCCACATTTCATATTTCACATAAGCGCCTTCACCGACAATGCCACCATCATTGCTGACAAACTGATCTTCACTAGAAATCGCGCCAATACGTTTATCATTAAACCCTGCGGCCAGGTACTTTAATGCATCGGCAGGAATCATCGTGGCGACATCGGAAAATACCAGAATCTCACCACGTGAAACCCTGATACCACATAACTGCGCATACTCTTTACCCTTACGTTCGTCTGCCTGTACAAGTTTCACACCTTTATCCGCATAGGTACGCACAATCTCCTCGGTTGCATCAGTAGAAAAATCAGAGGCCACAATCACTTCCAGACACTCGGTCGGGTAATCAATTAATAATGTATTGTCCAGCTTTTCCTCAATACGCGCGGCTTCATTATGCACAGTGATAATCAGGCTTAGTACCGGTCGCTCCTTATCAGACAGCATTACCTGCGACTTGCGATTGAATTGACGCGCAGGCATCAGTTTTAAAATTAATGGATACAGGAAGTAGCTATACAGACACAGCACCGCGAGTATGTAAAACAATATAATCATCTACATTTCCTTTATTTACTTTTTCACTCTAAACGTACTATCCTAAGCGCATCAGATCCATTTTGTCAGAGCCATTAGCCACAGGATTATAAACCGACATGTCCTCCAACAAAGTAACTCCAGCTAAGTGACTTCCGCACAGAAGACCATTCATGTCCTGCAAATCGTCTCGGGTGACCTCTGGGCCGGTGCGGAAGTAATGTTATACACACTGGCCAGCACCTTACATAAGGAACTAAATACCCGCGTCAGCATTGTTATCCTCAACCCCGGCATCCTCGAAAAAAAATTACGCGACTGCGGCCTGGACGTATTTGTTATTGATGAATCTCAATACAATATCCGCCAGATTCTACAACAACTAAACAGGATCATAGGCGAGTTACAGCCAGATGTAATCCATAGCCACCGGATAAAGGAAAATATTCTTGGCAGTATCGCTTCCTGGCAGAGCGGTCGTATTCCGTCCCTGCGTACTGTACATGGTGCCAGCGAACATCGACCACCTTTGTATAAACCGCACAAACACATCCTGCTACTACTGGACTGGTTATGCGGGCGTTATTATCAACGTTACATCGTGGCGGTTTCGCCGGATCTGGCACATAAGCTGGAACACACTTTTCCCGAAAACCGTATCAAAACAATTGAAAATGGCATTGATATTGACGCACTAACTCAGGTAAGAATAAAACAGGCAATAATAGAAAAACAATCCAGTACAAACAGGCATTTCCGCATAGGTATTGCAGGCAGACTGGTTGCAGTTAAACGCGTGGATCTGTTTATTCAAAGCGCCATCTACTTCAAACAGCACTATCCTGAATATAGCGTTGATTTTTATATTTATGGCGATGGCCCATTGTTGAACGACCTGCAGGCACAGGTAAAAAATCATCAGGCAGAAAACTACATCCACTTTGCAGGCCATTGCGACGACATCGCTCAACAGTTACAGACTCTGGATACACTGCTGATGACCTCCGACCATGAAGGTTTGCCAATGATCCTGCTCGAAGCCATGTGTCTGAAAGTGCCTATTATTGCCCATGCTGTGGGCAGTATTCCATATTTACTGGATCAGGGGCAATGCGGTCTGCTGGTACATGAACATCAG
>CAYXNL010000089.1:0-4721 GCA_964466455.1 uncultured Thiotrichaceae bacterium | reverse complement strand
CGTTGAAAAGTTGGCCGCTCATAACATAATACACACAACCAATTGATTTTATTAACATTTAAAAGAACAAACGATGACTATATTAATTAAAGATAAAGAGGAAATTGAAAAGATGCGTATCGCTGGCAGACTCGCTGGTGAAGTTCTGCAAATGATTCGCCCGCACGTACAGGCAGGTATCACCACCGCTGAACTGGATCGTATCTGTCATGATTATATCGTTAATGAACAGAAGGCAGTTCCTGCCCCACTTGATTATCATGGTTTTCCCAAATCAATCTGTACATCGGTCAACCATCAGGTCTGTCATGGTATTCCGAGTGAAAAGAAACTAAAGAACGGTGATATTATTAATATTGATATTACCGTAATTAAAGATGACTATCATGGCGATACCAGTAAGATGTTTTTCATCGGCGCGCCCCCCATCAGGGCAAAGCGAGTCTCGCAGGTAGCTTTGGAATGTCTTCGTCTGGGGATTGGGCAGGTCAAACCGGGAGCTCGACTGGGTGATATCGGCCATGCAATTCAGCAGTATGCTGAATCAAAAAATTGCTCGGTTGTCCGTGAATACTGCGGTCATGGAATCGGTCGCGGCTTTCATGAAGATCCACAGGTTTTGCATTATGGTAAAGCCGGTAGCGGTACTGAACTGGCAGGCGGAATGATCTTTACCATTGAACCGATGATTAATGCTGGTAAACGTCAGGTCAAAATACTCAATGATGGCTGGACGGTAGTAACCAGAGACCACAGCTCTTCTGCGCAGTGGGAGCATACTATCCTGGTAACCGATACAGGCCATGAAATACTTACCCGTTGTGAGGGTGACGAAATATAATGCAGCATAGAATCACAGCCCCATTACAAATGGTTAATTCAGATATTCTTGCCCTGTTCGACCCGCTGATGTTACACACAGCGCTGCAACAACCTGATAGTAACAAAATCAACATTGTAAAAGCGGCGGTAAATAAAATAAGCGATGGTCTGCAACACTATTATGAAAAAGGTGGAGAAGTTAACGATGTGGTGTTCGGTCGTGCGCAGTTAACCGACCGTCTGCTCGCTTGCCTCTACGGTCATTTTTTCAGTGATAGCAAACAACCACTGGCAATTGTTGCCGTGGGTGGCTATGGCCGCGGGGAACTTCACCCCAAATCCGATATTGATCTGATGCTACTTCTTGATGAGGAAGAAAATGCGGATACCCGCAGCCATATCGAACAGTTTTTAATGCTGTTATGGGACAGCCATCTGGAAATTGGCCACAGTGTACGTACACTTGATGAATGCGTCACAGAGGCGAAAAAAGACATTACAATAACAACGAACATAATGGAAGCGCGTTTGATTGCGGGGCATGAATATTTATTTACTGAAATGAAACAGCGTACCGGGCCGGATAAAATCTGGGGTGCCAAAAATTTCTTTCAGGCCAAGCTTGAAGAACAGATTCAGCGTAACGGCAAGTTTAATGATACTGCCTACAACCTGGAACCCAATATCAAGGAAAGTCATGGCGGTCTGCGTGATATTCAGATGATAGGCTGGGTAGCCAAACGTCACTTCAATGTAGATAGTCTCGAACAACTGGTGGACAAGGGCTTTCTGCTTGATGAAGAATACCGGACCCTGCATAAAGGTCAGCACCTGCTCTGGCGTATTCGTTGTAGCCTGCACTATCTTGCCGGCCGTCGTGAAGATAGACTGCTGTTCGATTATCAGCGCCAGCTTGCACTGGAATTTGGTTTTAAAGACAACCCGGATATACCCGGTAATGAAGCCATTGAACAGTTTATGCAGCAATATTACCGCACTGTAATACAACTGGAACAGCTTAATGAAATGTTATTACAGCATTTTAGAGAAGTCATTATTTATGCTGATGAAACTGGTTGTGAAAAAATTATCAATGAGAACTTCCAGGTCTATCATGGATATATTGAAATCAGGCAGGAAGATACTTTTGAGAAAAAGCCTACCGCTCTGCTTGAACTGTTTCTAATTTTAGAAAAACATACTGACATACAGGGAGTACGGGCCAGAACTATTCGAAAAATCCGGCAAAATCTGTACTTGATTGATGACGCATTTCGGCAGTCTGCCAGCGCCAGAAAATTGTTCATCTCTATCATGAGCCAGCCCCGTGGGGTAACTCATGAATTACGGCGAATGAATCGCTATGGTATTCTGGCCGCTTATATTCCTGCCTTTAATTCTATCGTCGGGCGTATGCAATATGATCTGTTTCACGCCTATACCGTCGATCAGCATACCCTGTTTGTTGTTCGCAATATACGCCGTCTTTCTGTCCCCGATTTCTGTCACGAATTTCCACTTGCCAGTGGTATATTCCAGCACCTGGAAAAACCATACCTGTTATGCCTGTCCGGGTTATTTCATGATATAGCAAAAGGAAGAAATGGTGACCATTCCGAACTCGGTGCGGTAGATGCATATGAATTTTGCATCAGGCACGAAATGAATGAGAAAGATGCCACTCTGGTCAGCTGGCTGGTCGCCAGTCATTTAATTATGTCCATGACTGCCCAACGCCGAGATCTGAGTGATCCAGATGTTATTGCAGCGTTTGCAGAAAAAGTTGGTTCTCTGAAAAAACTGGATTACCTGTATCTGTTAACCATGTGTGATATTCGCGCCACTAATCCTAAACAGTGGAACAACTGGAAAGATAAATTACTTAGTGAACTGTATAACAAAACAGCCTCCTTACTAAACCTGGGACTGGAAAACAAACTCAGTAAAATGGAAAATATTATTGAAACACAAACCAGTGCATTACGCCTCCTTGAACAAGTTGGTATTCATCCACAGGAAGCGCATTTTATCTGGAACAACCTGAGTAATGATTATTTCCAGAGTCATATTGCGGGTGAAATTGTCTGGCATACCTCATTACTAACCCGTTACCACGCAGAAGATAAAACCGGCAAACCGCTCATTGAAACCCGTGTTGACGTACACAGTAACACCATTGAGCTAATGGTATATATGCAATCACGTGATCATATTTTTCTTGATATCGTCAGTCAGCTATCTAACAGTGAAATCAGCATTGTTACCGCACATATCGTCAACTGTTTTAACCATCATGCACTGGAAACTTTTCGTCTGATACCGGTAAACATCAGTAATAATGAAATTGCAGAAACCGAGATTCAACTGGCTGCCGAAGAAATAAGTGAACGTTTGAAGCAACGCCTTACTATAGAAGTAGATTATAATAAAGTCACTCTGGCCCCTTCCAGTGTCAATAAATATTTTGACACCCCGACAATTATTGAATATCGGGACCTGAATAATATGACAAGAATAAAAGTTGAAACAAAAAATCAGGCAGGTTTACTGGCTGTTATCGCCAGGGTTTTTTATACGAACCATATCCGACTCCTGAGTGCAGGTGTCCATACTGCGGGAGAAAAAGCAATTGATTATTTTTTCATCACTACGCAACAGGATAAACCTTTATCCAAACAGCAAAAGACACAACTTAAAATTGCTTTACTTGAACATCTGTAACGCTCTCTTTAGTATATAAATATTATGACAGCAACACTTAAACTCGCCACACAGCTCATTGCCATAGAGTCTATCACTCCCAATGACAATGGCTGCCAGCAAATTATTGCTCAGCGCCTACAGGCTATCGGTTTCACTGTAGAACACATGCGCTTTGGTGAAGTGGATAATTTATGGGCTCGAATCGGAGATCAGCCACCATTATTTGCTTTTGCCGGGCACACCGATGTGGTTCCTACCGGCCCGGCTAAACAATGGCGAAGTCCACCTTTTGAACCAACCATAACCGATAACATTCTAAACGGGCGTGGCAGCGCCGATATGAAAAGCAGTATTGCTGCAATGATCTGCTCCTGCGAAACCTTACTGAAAAATAAAATGCCATTAGCCGGTTCGATCGGTTTCTTAATCACCAGTGATGAAGAGGGTCCAGCAGTAGATGGTACGGTGAAGGTAATTGAGGCACTGCAACAGCGAAATGAAAAAATTGATATGTGTCTGGTCGGTGAACCATCCAGCACTAAACGCCTGGGTGATATCATAAAAAATGGTCGCCGTGGATCACTTTCTGCTACCCTGATAATCCACGGTAAACAGGGACATATCGCCTACCCACAACTGGCGGACAACCCCATCCATCAGTTTGCCGATACACTGGCTGAATTATGTAACGAAAAATGGGATGAAGGGAATGAGTTTTTCCCACCCACCAGTTTTCAAATTTCTAATATTCATGCAGGTACCGGTGCTAATAATGTGATTCCTGGTGAACTTGAAGTTCTGTTTAATCTGCGTTTTTCTACTGAAATAACGCCCGAGAAAATTCAACAACGAGTATGCGCCATACTGGATAAACATCAGTTAAAATACGATCTCGACTGGGCGCTTTCCGGTCTGCCTTTTATTACCGAAGCAGGCGAACTGGTTGCAGCCGTAAAAACGGCTATACACACTGTCTGTGGTATTAATACCGAATTATCTACCGCCGGTGGTACATCTGATGGTCGTTTTATTGCTCCGACTGGCGCCCAGGTGATCGAACTGGGTCCAGTTAATGCCAGTATTCATCAAATTAATGAAAATATTAATATTGATGAACTGGAACAGTTGAACAAAATTTATCTACAGATTTTAACCATACTGTTAACATGAATTACCGGTAATATAATTGATAATAT
>CAYXNL010000088.1:0-4879 GCA_964466455.1 uncultured Thiotrichaceae bacterium | reverse complement strand
ATGACATTTAATTTCGCCAATTGCTTAGCCAGCTGTATTGCGATTGAACCCACACCACCCGCACCGCCTATAATCAAAATTGACTTACTAACGTCATCACCCTGTGCGGAAATTCGCAAGCGTTCAAATAAGGCCTCCCATGCGGTAATACTCGTTAGGGGTAAAGCCGCAGCTTCAGTAAATGAAAGTGATGCAGGCTTTCTGCCCACGATGCGCTCATCAACCAGTTGAAATTCACAATTTGAACCTGAGCGCGTAATGTCACCCGCATAGTAAACCTGATCACCCACGGCAAAATGCTCAACCTGTTGACCAACCGCCACCACTTCACCGGCGGCATCCCAACCCAAAATGCGGGATGAAGCCTCAACCTGATCCTTCGGCGCACGTATTTTGGTATCCACAGGATTAACCGAAATCGCATTCACTTTCACCAGCAAATCATGATCACTGACCTCAGGCCTGGATAGTTCGATATCTTGAAGACTTTCACTATTTTCGATAGGTAAATACTGGGTTAAACCAATCGCTTTCATGTATGACTCCTAAACTATACGACTTGTCACCCTGATGCAGAATAAGAGAGAGCGGCAAATTCATAATAACCACAAATTAACTATAATATCACACAGGGCACCTCTATTCCTTTTCAAATAATTGAAAATCAAAACGCATTAATTAGAAAATTTGATACAATTTAGTATTTTTTGAGAAATAGCGGCTGAAGAAAACTTACCGGTTCTGATAACGGTTTAAATCAAAAAGACCCGCTTGCTCCGGTTGCTCTCGTCGATACTTGGCATTAAACCAGTCAGACATTTTCCAGAAACGCTCATCGGTTCGCCTGATACCATAATGGGAAATAAAGATTTCATACTGCTGACGATTTTTAATGGCGGCATAGCTCGCTACAAATTTCTCAACATCATTTAGCTTCACCACATAAAAGAAGTTGGGATAAGCCCCTTCCAGCCAGGGCACAACAGTTTGTGTATCTAATGTCTCATTTCGTCGTTGAGCAAGACTTTCACTATAAAACATCGAACTCACATTTTTATAATCTTTGTTAATAATAAAAGTATATGCAAGATCATCATCGGCTTTACCGCCCATTTTAACCCGCACAAAAGCAAGATCAGGCAATACGTTTAAGAGCTTGCCCTTCATTTTAGCTGCATTTTGCATGGCTCGATCAACTCGCTGTTTTGCCTTGCTTTCTTTTACAAAACAGGCATTACCCGTACAGCGGTTGATCAAATCCGGCCCGGCAAGTTTACCCAGACGTTTTTCCAGATGCTGGAATAGCTCAAGTTTGGGGTCATTGGTTTTATAACCACTAACATAGTTTTGGCTTAACCATTCATCACGACCTATATCATCAAGTTCACTTTTGCGAATACCCTGATACCAGGAATTTCTGATTTGCAACCGTTTATCCCCCGGTAAATAACCCAGAAAATAATCTTCGCCTTCCGTACGTAAAAAATCCATATACAGACGGGCATTTAACTGGTGACCGATATTACCGTACACATCGTAGCCAGCAACCAGTAAATAATGAATCCGCTCAAGAACCGAATAATCCAGTATCCAGGCAGTTTTCGGGTAATTGCCAACAAAACCGTAATCAACCGATGCACTGTCCAGATGCCTGAATATGGTTAATGCTGCATTCGGGTTTGTGCCATTGCCGTTCCAGATATATTTCATGGCCTGCTGTAATGGCACGGTTTTAAAGTGTTTCATTACCCGCTGTTTACCCTGCACATATTTCTGAAACAGCTCCTTATACTGTCCGCGACTGGCCAATAGATCGAAATTATCTTCAAGCTCCGCCGGAGACGCCAGATAATTTTTTGTTTTCTCCAGGAATTTTTCATTTAATGACGGGATTGGGGCATCGGGGCTAAAAAACACGACCCAGAACTGGTCTTCAATTACATTTAGCGCCACCTGCCCTCGGCAAATTGGACCTTTAATAAAGCCTTCGATAAAAAATCTGGCGTCATCAAGTAAAAATTTATAGCGTGATTTCAGTGGTAGCTGGGCAAATGTCTTAATCGGATTGGATGCTATTGCCGGGGCATAACCCGGTAATGTTTTTACCTGATAATCGGGTTTATAGAATAATTCCCGGTAACGCTGCATCCGTTTATCGGAGAGTTCATAAACCAGATGAGTTTTTGCGACAACACTCCCCTGAAACCGTAGCAGTCGGTAATAAACCGGACCGTCAGGCGATCCATAAGGGCGATGTGTTGGAATTATTCTGGCTGACTGACCTGGCGGTGTTGATGATCGAATCAGGCGATAAAACTCACGCGGATCACTACCGACAAAATGCAGGTGAGCCTGAAATAGATGTTCATAAATATAACGGTCAACCAGTTTATTTTTTTTACTCTTGCCATTGAGGAACTGTTCCCATTTTTTAATCTGTGGCAAGACAATTTTGGACGGTTTTTTATCCGCCGGAACCGGCGCGCCCTGTGCCAACCAGTGCACCAGTGTTGTATAGGATTGCTGGTCCAGATTCGGCAACCCATAAGGCATACCGCCTTCAGGGTGTTTGCTGGCATAATCAGCCATTTTATCAATTACAGGACAACTCTGTTTACGATCAAGAGAAACGTCAAAGGTATCGGGCAACATTCCCACTCTGGCCTGTGGATGTAACTGCTTCAACCGCAGCATTTTGTACATCACTGAGTTTTCCAGATTTTGTCGTGGATTGTTAAAGCCTTCATTTAATACCGTATGAAAACCTTTTTGACGCCACTGCTGCGTGGTTTGCGCGTCGATAAACAAACGCGTTGGCTGGGCGGCAAGAATACGCGACCCATCATAGACTTTTTTCGGGTTAGCACCACGATAGATGCCTTCGGGTGAAGACATTTTTAACTGGCAGGGTGCATCGTAACAACCATGACAGACAACACAGCGTTTTTCCAGAATTGGACGCACTTTCTTATCGTAAGAAATTTTCTTTGTCGGCAGGTTATATAATAAATCATACTCAATCGTTGCCTGATCGGCAGTAATGGATTGTTTGGGGCTGGAACAGGCACTGAGAAGCACAATACCTGCAACAATAAAACAAAACTTTTTTATCGAGCCTGACAACTCATTTTCCTGCTGTTACACAACTATGATTGTAAAGTGATATTGAAACCATTGATATTTTTTACCTGCGCCGACAACGCCTTCCATGCATGACCATAGATAATCTCATAACTTGCCGGCAATCCGTCTGCTGTGCGAAACTGTTCATACGCCTGACAAACACGCTGCAGAACACGCACTGTGGTCAGTCCCTGACGATGACCGCCAGCGGTGATATTAGCACCAATATGTTTGAGATCAAGCATCAGATCACCGACACGTGAATAATTTACCGTTATTATTTCGGCTTCCATCACTGGCTCCGCATAGCCTGCCTGCAATAAAGTGTCCCCAATATCGTGCATATCGGTAAATGAATTGACATGAATCTTATCATCAACCTGTTGCCAGCTCCAGCGTAGTTCTTTCAGCGTATCCGGTCCAAAAGTGGTGAAAACAAACAGACCGCCGGGTTTGAGTACCCGTATCGCCTCATTCAATACCGTTACTAAATGATTACACCACTGCATACTCAAACTGGAAAAGATCAGGTCAATGCTGTTGGTAGCAAGGGGCAAAGATTCCAGATCAGCACATAACAGTGAAGGCTTATGAAACAGTCGCCCGCGCTGCCCGGCCTTTAACAACATCTGTTCAGACAGATCCAGGGCAATAACATGTGCTTTGGGGAAGCGTTGATATAAGCCGGGAATAGCACTACCGGTACCGCTACCCATATCCAGAATTAGTGTTGGTTGCAAGCGCACAACATCCAGCTTTTCCAGTAAACGCTGACATACTTCTGTCTGTAAGAATGCGGCGGCGTCATAGGTTTGTGCTGCGTTGTCAAAAGCAGCGCGTACCCGTTGTTGATTAATGTGTGCCATAAGAATTCAAACTTAACGTAAGCGGCGTGCCTGTGCGACTAATGCATCGGTAAATGACTGCGGGTGTGACAGAAACGGTGCATGCGCTGCACCCGCTTCAAGGTAAATTTTATGTCCATCATATAATTGATGGATGGCATCTGCCAGTGCAACAGGAACCAGTGCATCTTTAGCACCAAAAAACCAGCTAACAGGACAATCCAGCCGCGCTACTATCGCACGAAAATCATTTTCCAGCAATATCTGCAACCCGCTGGTTAACGCTGACATTGATGCAATACCACGTTTTTTCATTTGCTGCTGCAACTGACGCAATGACTGTCTTGCGTTTTCTTCTCCCTGCATCTGTAGTGACAGAAAACGGCTTAGTGTTTTCTGCTGATTATATTCAAGTGATTTTGCAAACTCAATAAAAGTGCTTTTGTCAACGGCTGCCGGCCAGTCATTGCGCTGAACAAAACAGGGAGTTGCCGCAACCAGAAACAGTGAAGCAACCCGTTCGGGGTATAATTCAGCCAGCCGCATCAGAACCAGGGCTCCAAATGACCAGCCTGCCCATAATACCGGACGGTGTGTTAACGGTATTAATGCCTGTACATAATCGTCAATACTGTCAGCTGCAATATCTGCCATGGTGCCATGCCCGGGTAGATCAATAAAAGTCGCATTGATCCACTCGGGTAATAATGGCTGACACTTTTCCCATACGGCGCTGTTCATCGCCCAACCGTGGACAAAAATACAGTTCACACTGCGATTACCCATACACGATTACCTGCACACCCCGCCACAAAAAATTATTTCTGCTATTTTTTACACTCTGCCCCGTGTCTTTTTACGCCAGACCGGGATTACCTTTCACGTTAATAATTTTAGGTGTATTGAGTTTT
>CAYXNL010000087.1:0-5651 GCA_964466455.1 uncultured Thiotrichaceae bacterium | reverse complement strand
GATTAGTAGATAAGGATTAGTAGATAAGGATTAGTAGATAAGGATTAGTATAAAAAGTTTATTGGGCCGTCGCCAAGCGGTAAGGCACCAGGTTTTGATCCTGGCATGCGCAGGTTCAAATCCTGCCGGCCCAGCCATATAGCAAGCACTGCGTTTCTATTTACGCTACCGGTGCCATACACGAGAATAAAACGTGACCCAGGAAGATGATAGTCGATTGATGATTTTTGCAGGTAATGCCAACCCATTACTTGCCAGCCAGATTGTCAGGCTACTTGGGATACGTCTGGGTAAAATAAGCGTTGATACGTTTAGCGATGGTGAAATCTGTGTTGAAATACTGGAAAACGTTCGTGGCAAGGACGTTTTTATTGTACAGCCGACCAGTTCACCCTGTAATGATCACCTGATGGAACTGATGGTGATGATTGATGCCATGCGTCGTGCATCGGCTGCACGTGTTACTGCCGTGGTACCGTATTACGGTTATTCGCGACAGGATCGTAAGCCGCGTTCCGCACGGGTACCGATTACGGCAAAAGTGGTGGCAAACATGCTTGCCAGCGTTAAACTCGATCGCCTGTTAACCGTAGATTTACATGCCGATCAGATCCAGGGCTTTTTTGATTTACCGCTGGATAATGTTTACGCATCCCCCCTTCTACTAGCGGATGTCTGGCAGCAGCGCCATAGTAACCTGCTTGTTGTTTCCCCCGATGTAGGCGGCGTAGTGCGAGCCAGGGCGTTGGCAAAACGTCTGGGTGATGCGGATCTGGCAATTATTGACAAACGTCGTCCAAAAGCCAATGTATCGGAAGTGATGAATATTATTGGTGACGTTGATGGTAAAAACTGTGTTATCGTCGATGATCTTGTCGATACAGCAGGGACTCTGTGTAAAGCAGCGGGGGCGTTAAAGGATTCCGGTGCTCTCAGTGTTTCAGCTTATTGTACGCACCCGGTATTGTCCGGGAATGCGATTGATAACATCAGTAACTCAGTACTCGATGAACTGGTCGTAACAAATACGATACCGTTGAATGAGGAAGCACAGAACTGTAATCGTATTCGTCAGTTATCGGTAGCAAATATGCTGGCAGAAACAATTCGACGCATTCACCGTGAAGAGTCGGTGAGTGAGATGTATATTGATTAGATAGCCATTATCTGATCTAAAAAAAGTATAAAGAATACTTTTTATAAATTTGATGACTACTGTGTAATAACAAAAGCTTATTACTACATTAATGTCAGCAAAATGAACTTCATCTGGTCGCGGTTGAAGTTTTTTAATTTAACTCTCGGGAGAGAAACATGAGTCTAGAACTGAATGCAACGAAGCGTGACGACACGGGGAAAGGTGCGAGCCGCCGCCTGCGTCATGCCAATAAACTACCGGCTATTATCTATGGCGGAAAAACAGGGTCACTGTCTATCACGCTGGAACAGAAAGATGTACAGCATAAACTACCAAATGAAGATTTCTATTCACAGGTACTGACATTGAATATAGATGGAACAATAGAAAGTGTTTTATTGCGCGATATCCAGCATCATCCATACAAAATGGAAGTGATGCATATGGATTTTACCCGTATTGATGCAAAACATGTTGTTCACGTCCACACCCCGTTACACTTTGCCGGTGATGAAGATTCTCCGGGCATCAAACAGGAAGGCGGTGTGGTTAGTCATGTCATCAATGAAGTGGAACTGGAATGTTTACCCAAAAATATTCCACAGCATATCGACGTGGATCTCTCCGAAATGCACGTTGGTGACATTATTCATCTGTCTGACCTTAAATTACCGGAAGGTGTTGAAGTGCTGGCTCTGAAACAGGGTGAAGAACATGATACGGCAGTCGTCAGTATGCATACCCGTAAAGTTGTCAGTGATGAGGAAGAACAGGAGGTTTCAGCAGAACCGACTGAAGACGACCCTGATGAAACTGAAAGTTAATTGCAGGTCAACAACGTCAATGAGCGCTGTGTATGGCACGATCCATTGATGTAAGGCTTATCGCTGGACTGGGTAACCCCGGCATGAAATACGACAAAACCCGGCATAATGCCGGGTTTTGGTTTGTTGGTGCGCTGGCAGAAGACTACCATGGTGTTTTTCGTTATGAAAAAAAATTTCATGGCGATGTAGCAAAAATCACGGTTTCCGGCAAAGAAATCTGGTTATTGAAACCCGATACCTTTATGAATAATAGTGGTAAATCTGTTCGTGCCCTGATGAATTTCTATCGACTGGTGCCTGAACAGTTACTGGTTGCACACGATGAAATTGATCTACCGGCAGGAACCGTCAAACTGAAAACATCAGGGGGACACGGTGGTCACAATGGACTGCGTGATATTATCGGTCAGTGTGGTTCGAAGGATTTTTACCGCCTGAGAATCGGGGTCGGTCATCCTGGTAGTAAGAATCAGGTAATTGATTACGTCCTGCATGAGCCATCAAAGGATGATCACATGGCAATAGATAATAATATTATTGATGCAGTAAAAATCGTGCCCGAGCTGGCTAGTGGTGATATGGAACGTGCCATGCATATTTTACATAGCAGAAAAAAAACTGAGTCAATGCAATAAGCACTTTTTTATTTTCTGCGGATTATTTTTAAGTTCGTTTTTTCAGGAGTCAAACGTGGGTTTTAAATGTGGCATTGTCGGCCTGCCTAATGTAGGAAAGTCAACTTTATTTAATGCACTGACCAAAGCCGGTATTCAGGCGGAGAATTATCCGTTTTGCACCATCGAACCAAATATCGGTATTGTCATGGTGCCTGATCCACGGCTGGATCGGCTTGCTGAAATTGTAAAACCGCAAAAAGTACAAACCACAACAATGGAGTTTGTCGATATTGCCGGGCTGGTTGCCGGTGCTTCTAAAGGGGAAGGTCTAGGTAACAAGTTTCTGGCAAATATTCGTGAAACCGATGCTGTTGTGCATGTTGTACGCTGTTTTGAAAATGATGATATCGTACATGTTGAGGGTAAGATTGATCCACTTAACGATATCGATGTTATCGACACGGAACTGGCACTGTCTGATCTGGAGTCGGTAGAAAAATCCATTAATAAGGTTGGCCGAGTTGCTAATTCCGGAGACAAGGAGGCGCGTGTAAAGCTTGCCATGCTTGAGAAAGTACAGGCGCAGCTCAATGAAGGTAGACCGGTACGGACAATGGGGTTAACTGAAGAAGAACTGGCAGGGCTCTACGATCTGCATTTAATTACCACCAAACCGGTTATGTATATTGCCAATGTCAATGATGATGGTTTCGAAAATAACCCCTATCTGGATATTGTGCGCCAACATGCTGAGGCGGAAGGGGCAAGTGTGGTTCCAGTTTGCGCCGCCATCGAAGAAGAGCTGATTGAGCTGGATGAAGAGGAAGCCAAAGAATTTTTATCAGATCTCGGACTGGAAGAACCGGGACTCAATCGGTTGATACGCGCAGGTTACAGCCTGCTTGGTCTGCAAACCTATTTTACCGCCGGGGTAAAAGAAGTCCGCGCCTGGACAATTTCAGTCGGCGCAACCGCACCAAAAGCGGCTGCGGTAATCCACACAGATTTTGAAAAAGGCTTTATTCGTGCGGAAACGATTGCCTATGTAGATTTTATTGCTCACAATGGCGAACAGGGGGCAAAAGAAGCAGGAAAGCTGCGGGTAGAGGGCAAAGACTATATTGTGCAGGACGGTGACGTTATGCATTTCAGGTTTAATGTATAAATCAACACAAAATCGTTGAATATTAGCCTGATTACATTGACATTGCTGGCATAAACCGCGAAAATCTGCGCCCTTCAAAGGTTGTACTGTTCAGTATATTTTCCGAATACGGCTATGTAGCTCAGCTGGTTAGAGCACAGCATTCATAATGAATGAGTTATGGTCAGAATAAAGGAAGAAAACGAGCCAGAAATTTTCTTCTGGATTGGATGGTGGGGAGTCAAATAAATTTGGCCTGAAAAACATCATCATGTAGCACTGAAAATTGAAAAGGTCATGTAGCTCAGTTGGTTAGAGCACGGCATTCATAATGCCGGGGTCGGTGGTTCAAGTCCACCCATGACCACCATTTTCCAAAAAGAACCACTCACCTCACATTTGTGGATACCCAGTGTGATTCAGTTATTAAGTCGCTACACCGTTGGTGCAACGCGTAAACCAGCTAATAGACATCAGTCGCTGATACCAGTCTTTTACCTTAACGGGCAGCTCATCAGACTTGATTATACCCTTGTTGGAATTTTATGGGTGTCTATGAATGAATTTCAGTATTTTCTTGACAAGAACGAACGTTCATTCTACTATAGGTTTCATGCTAGCTACTGCTATTAAATCTAACCGAAATATCCCCGAAGTGGTTTTAGAGGCGGCTATCCATCTGTTCACAAAACAAGGCTATTTTAATACGTCGGTGCCCGATATTGTACGTGAATCTGGTGTGAGCACGGGTTCAATTTACCACCATTTCGGTGATAAGGAAGGCATAGCCAAAGCACTGTTTGAGATGCTTGTCACACGGATGGAGAATGCGTTTAACGACATAGAACGCCAGCATGATACAGCCCAGGCGCGTTGTAGAGCAGTTATTGAATTGCTATTTCGGGTAACCGAAGAAGAGCCAGAAGTTATGACCTACATGCTTTTTGTAAAACATAGAGAATTTATGCCTGATATGATTCCGATTTGCTCATCGAAACCGTTTCGTCAAATGCGTCAAATGATAGCTGATGGTATAACTAAAGGTGAGGTACGCTCAATGGATGACATGGTTGCTGCTGTATCTGTCTTTGGCGGTGCGTTGCGTATGATTAGCTTGCGCCTGGATGGTGTTCTGGAGCAGTCACTTGAGGAGTATATTGATGAAATATGGAGTTGTGCATGGCAATCAGTGCGTAGCTAAGGTTGCTTTTTTTTTCACTTTAAATTAGAACGAACGTTCGTTCAGGAGAGATATAATGAAATCAATGACAATCATAGTAAGAGAAGACTCCTACGATAAGATTCTGACCCCTCTTGCGTTTGCTTACTTACAGGCATCCGAAGGAATTCAGGTCGATATGCTTTTTGTGAATTGGGCAGTACGTGCCTTAACAGAAGAAGGCGCTAAAAACCTTAAAGTACAGGGCGAGTATGCGGATAAGGATCAGTGGGTGAGAGATCAGGTTGAAAAAGCAGGGATACCCAATGATATTTACACGCTGATAAAAGCCATCAAAGAAACAGGGTGTGTAAATTTCTATGGTTGTAGCCTTGCAGCCGCTGTTTTTGGTGTGGATGAAAGTAGTCTTATCCCTGAGGCGGAAGGCATTGTTGGTGCATCCTGGTTTCTGAATGAAAAAGCCGACAAAGCTGATTACAATCAAACATTCTAAAGAGGAGGTATCATGGATAAAAGTGAAATAACAGTCACGCAATCGTTAGATACGTCCGGGAAGTGCTGTCCCATGCCGATGGTTGACTCTAACAAAGCCATGAAAAAAATGCAGGCAGGCGAAATTCTGGAGATTATTGCAACAGATTCAGGGACTCAGAACGATATTCCATCCTGGTGTGAACGAACGGGTAACGAACTCTTACTTTCAGAAGAAGATGGTAATACATTCAAATATTATGTTAAAAAATAT
>CAYXNL010000086.1:0-5908 GCA_964466455.1 uncultured Thiotrichaceae bacterium | reverse complement strand
GCTGATGAAGATTGCTAAATGGACCAGTATTGGTTAAACAGCCAGAAGCTGTATTTCCACAAGCCGTAACCATACCACTGGTATCAACAACTGCCGTATTGCCCAGCACATTGTAATACATGTTCGACATCTCACTGGGTGTGGTGATGTTAAAACCAGCATCCACACCTTGATAGGAATTAGTATACGTTTGACCGTCATTACCCACATCAATGGTAGCAGGCAATCGCCAGCCACTTACACCGCCTACCGTGAGCTGTGCTGCCCAGTCATTCGCCGCTTGCCAGCCCATGCCACCATCAGCTTGAATATTCGTTGGGGATGAATCAATTGCCCCAGTCGCATTCGCTGCCGCATAACCACTGGTCGCGGCATAGTTCGCATCCGCCAGCCAGGTTAAATTAGCAACATTATCATAATAGGCCTGATAGTTTGTCCCGCCCGGTGTGGTCGGTAAGCGACCAAGCAGAGCCGCATTCGCACTGCCCATCATACCTAAACCCAGTAATCCAGCACTGATGCCGGTTAATATGCTTTTTTTCATTTTCCAGTTCTCCATTTTTCCAATTGCTTCAATTTAATTTGCCATTGAATGGCTTCTCTTACAACTTATAAAACTTTATAAGGTAAGCATAAAGTAAGCAATAATCAGGCCAATCTACCCCCCTTTCTGTGTTTTCAATAACTTATCATGTTTGTTAGTCTTTCATTATATTTTAATGTGTAAGGTTTTCCAGAAATACCGGCCTTTTTAAGGGATGATCTTCTATGTTTCTTTACGCTTTTTACAGGTTGTGGCGGGTTAACTGATTTGATAACAGGCAAACTAGCCCGCTTATTACCGTTAACCAATCATCCTCTAATCACTTATTTCCTCGTTCCCGTGCGGAGCGCAATGGCATTCACTTAAGAATTACCGCTTTTCACTTAACAGAACCGAATAATTCAAAAAAACGTTGTTTAAATTAAGGTGTATTCCCCCAGCCTGAATTCCATTTTTTCGTTGGCCTCACTGATTTCCTTTCATAATGTCGGCCGGGTCGTGTTTTAGAATAATATCGTGAAATGGAGTGCACAACATCGGCAATGATTTTTTGAATTCGATGAGCGGGAGCATAAAACTGAAATAGAAATGGCTGCTTAAATAGGGTGATTAGGCGAAAAGTATGTTGACACCTATCGCCACAGAAAAGATTCGGCCGATCAGGGAATATTTGCCTTGAAAAGTACGAGATTGAAAAATGGCGAAGTCCGTAAAGTCTTGCTATACAAGGCCTGTAGTGCGGGTCGTAGGCAATAAAAAAGGCCACCGAAAAACGGTGACCCTTGTTATTGGTGGAGATGGCGGGAATCGAACCCGCGTCCGCAAGCACTCCGCCATCGGCTCTACATGCTTATTCCGTCTATTAGTTTAACTTTGTATTACCCGACGAACAGGGAGAATACAGAGCGATTCCTGTAAGTTTTAGCGAATCCATCCAGGAAGAAACTTCATCGCGATCTTACATGAGTCGACCCCGGTTATCTAAGCGTGTAAGCGCACATTAGGCCGAGGGCTTTAGGCAGGGGTTTAAGCTGCTAAAGCGTAGTTGTCGTCGTTGGCAACTATAGGTTTTGCGACTGGTTTTACGAGGAACTTCGCACCTCGGCATGCACCTCAGGTTTCGCTACCCACGTCGAAGCCGTGTCATCCCCTGAAGAAAAAGAACACTCAGGTTCTTATCGACATTATACTTATATTTCGTCCCTGTGTATCCAATATAGGTATAAATTTTTAATTCGCAAGGCGCTATTCGCGCCATTAGTTGTTTTTATCTTCACTATTGCATCTTCACTATTGCATCTTCACCATTATATATTACCGATCAGATGGCGACTTAAAACTCAAATTGGGGTAAGATTTTGTCTTTTTTATATGTCTGATCTGGAGAGTTATGCAGGTTTTTATTGGTTCGCCCGCTTTATCACAATTTCGTCTGGAAAAACGGTTACAGGAAATTCAACAACTTGTACCGGATGTGTCTGCGATTGATTCACATTATGTGCATTTTGTGGATCTACAGGCCAAACTAAACAAAGAGGAAACCCTGGTTTTATTAAAGTTGCTCACCTATGGACCCGAGATCAAAGAACAGACAATCAGTGGCCAACTGTTTCTGGTAACGCCTCGATCCGGTACGATTTCTCCCTGGTCATCCAAAGCGACCGATATTGCCCATAGTTGTCATCTCTCTGCGGTGCAGCGTATTGAGCGGGGGATCGCCTATCAGGTTCGCAGTAGGGAGGGCGTTCACCTGAATATTAAGGACTCCATTGCTATTGCGTCCATACTGCATGACCGTATGACTGAAATGGTATTGGAAAATTATGAAGCAGCGACCTGTTTATTTGAACACCGTGAGCCGGTTGCTGGTGAAATTATTGATGTCCTCAAGGGTGGTGGTGATGCCTTACATGCAGCAAATCAGGCCTTAGGGCTGGCTTTGTCAGAGGATGAAGTTAGCTATTTGCTAAAACATTATCAGGATATCAAGCGTAACCCCGTGGATGCTGAACTGATGATGTTCGCCCAGGCAAACTCTGAGCATTGCCGGCATAAAATTTTTAATGCAAGTTGGGTCATTGATGGGAAAAAGCAGCCTTATTCTCTGTTTCAGATGATTCGTAACACCTATGAAACTCACCCCGATGGTGTCTTGAGTGCCTACCATGATAATTCTGCCGTAATGGCATCGCATTGTGCGCCACGTTTTATGGTCGAGCAGTCATCCGGGTGTTATCAATACCACGATGAACCCATTGCTATGCTGATAAAAGTGGAAACGCATAACCATCCTACCGCCATTTCTCCGTTTCCCGGTGCAGCAACTGGCTCCGGCGGGGAGATCCGAGATGAAGGGGCTACTGGTCGAGGTTCCAAACCCAAAGCGGGTTTGTGTGGTTTTTCTGTTTCCAATCTGAAGATTCCGGGCCATATTCGACCCTGGGAAATAGATTATGGTAAGCCGGAGCGTATTGTTTCCGCGCTGGATATTATGCTGGAAGGCCCGATCGGTGCAGCGGCATTTAATAATGAATTCGGTCGGCCGAATATTGCCGGTTATTTCCGTACCTTTGAACAGAAAATTAGTACGGTGGACGGTGAAGAAGTGCGTGGCTACCACAAGCCGATTATGCTGGCTGGCGGTTACGGTAATATTTGTGAAGAGCATATTAAGAAGAATGCGATACCGGTTGCCACACCAATTGTAGTATTGGGCGGTCCGGCCATGCTGATTGGTCTGGGCGGTGGCGCGGCATCTTCCATGGCCAGTGGTAGCAGTGCAGAGAGTCTGGATTTTGCCTCGGTACAGCGGGGAAATCCTGAAATGCAACGTCGTTGTCAGGAAGTGATTGACGCTTGCTGGATGCAGGCAGAGCGTAATCCGATTATCTCGATTCATGATGTCGGCGCGGGTGGTCTGTCTAATGCGTTGCCGGAGCTGGTCCATGATGGCGGTTGCGGTGGTGAGTTTGAAATTCGCGAGGTACATAATGACGAACCGGGGATGACACCGATGCAGATCTGGTGTAACGAGTCGCAGGAACGTTATGTGCTTGCTATAGAAAAAGAGCGCATCGACGATTTTAAAGCCCTGTGTGAGCGTGAACGTTGTCCGTATGCCATTGTTGGTCACACCACTGAAGCTTTGCAGCTAAAAGTTCACGACCGGCATTTTTCAGACTATCCGGTAGATATGCCGCTGGATGTACTGCTGGGCAAACCACCGAAAATGCAACGTGATGTCACACACGTAGAGGTGGAACGCCAGAGCCTTAATATTAATGATATTGATATTACCGAAGCTGCTTTTAATGTTTTACGTCTGCCATCGGTGGCCAGTAAAATGTTTCTGATTACAATTGGCGACCGTTCGGTTACCGGCATGGTGGCGCGTGATCAACTGGTTGGTCCCTGGCAGGTGCCGGTGGCCGATGTGGCGGTAACTACTTCATCCTATAATGATTATTGTGGTGAGGCGATGGCAATCGGTGAACGTACCCCGCTGGCATTACTTGATGGGCCCGCGTCGGCACGTATGGCTATTATTGAAGCTATTACCAATATTATGGCGGCGCCCATAGAAAAATTGTCGGATATCAAACTTTCCGCTAACTGGATGGCACCGTCTGGTCACGCAGGCGAAGATGCAAAACTATATGATACGGTTAGAGCGGTTGGTCTGGAGCTGTGCCCGCAATTAGGGCTGGCTGTCCCGGTTGGAAAAGATTCCATGTCAATGAAAACAATCTGGTCTGAAAACACAGCGGAAGGTGAGGCGGAAAAGTGCTCGGTAACGGCACCCTTATCATTGATTATTTCGGCTTTTGCACCGGTAAGCGATGTGCGCAAAACATTAACGCCACAGCTTGATACGCAAACGAAAAGTATTTTACTGTTAATCGATCTGTCTGGAGGTAAACAACGCCTGGGTGGGTCTGCGTTGGCGCAAACCTGCGGAAAGATTGGTCGCCGATCACCGGATCTTGAGGATGTTGAGACGTTTATCAAATTTTTTAACGTATTTCAGCATCTTAATAAACAGGGCTTACTACTGGCCTGGCACGATCGTTCGGATGGTGGACTGTTTACCTGTTTGTGTGAAATGGCATTTGCCAGTCAATGTGGGTTGAACATACAGCTTGATGCGTTTGATCAGGATCCGGTTAATGCGTTATTTAATGAAGAGCCTGGTGGTGTCATTCAAGTTGCAGTAGAAAACCTGGATGCAATCTGTGCCGTATTTGAAGAGGCGGAGCTGGTAAGCTGTGTCCATGATATCGCTACCGTGGAAAAAGAAGAACGCATTAGCATATACAATAATGGCCTGCCTTTATTCTCAGCATCCCGTGCAGAATTGCAACAGACATGGAGCAGAACCAGTTACCTCATGCAGACATTACGCGATAATCCTGATTGTGCCCGGGAGGAATTTGATGCCATCGCAGAGCCTGATAAAGGGTTACAGGTTACACTGGGGTTTGATATAAACGATGATATTGCTGCCCCTTTTATCCACACAGGCACCCGTCCACAGATAGCCATATTGCGTGAGCAGGGTGTTAATGGCCAGCTTGAAATGGCAGCAGCTTTCGACCGGGCAGGTTTCGATGCAGTGGATGTACACATGAGTGATGTCGCCAGTGGAACCCGGACCCTGGATGAGTTTAAGGGTCTGGTTGCCTGTGGCGGTTTTTCCTACGGCGACGTACTCGGTGCTGGCGAAGGCTGGGCAAAAAGTATTTTATTTAACAGCCGTAGCCGTGATGTATTTGAAGGTTATTTTAATCGGCAGGATACCTTTAGTCTGGGAGTGTGTAATGGCTGTCAGATGATGGCAAATCTGAAAGAACTGATTCCCGGTGCTGAAAACTGGCCACACTTTGTAAGAAATCTGTCTGAACAGTTTGAGGCACGATTCAGTCTGGTGGAGATAATGGAATCACCCTCTGTTTTATTACAGGGGATGGCGGGATCACAGATGCCGATTGCGGTTGCTCATGGTGAAGGTCGCGCAGAATATCACAGCGATAACCAGCACCAGCAGGTAAAATCCGTATTGCGTTATATTGACCATCAGCAGCAACCGACCGAGCGCTATCCATTTAACCCGAATGGTTCACCACAGGGACTGACTGGATTTTGCAGCGATGACGGTCGGGTAACGATTATGATGCCGCACCCCGAACGGGTATTTCGCAGCGTGCAACATTCCTGGCATCCTGACGAATGGCAGGAAGATGCACCCTGGATGCGATTGTTCCGTAACGCAAGAGTATGGGTAGGGTAAGCTTTTTTACGCCAGCCCAGAATTACGCCAGACCGGGATTACCTTTCACGTTAATAATTTTAGGTGTATTGAGTTTT
>CAYXNL010000085.1:2586-5945 GCA_964466455.1 uncultured Thiotrichaceae bacterium | reverse complement strand
AGGGATGCGGGTGTCGAGCTTACATGGAGGTATTTACAGCGTGTATTGAACAATACGTATCCATTTCATCCGTTCCAGTAATAAAACACCAGGGAGAACGGTAAATAAACTCCAGTGTGGATTATTTCATCGCAGACTATATTCCAGCAGAAATTCATTGTAATATTCAGCCATCAAAAATACCCAATGAGGAAGTTATGACCCAGGATGAAATGAAACGCAAAGCTGCGCAAGCAGCACTTGAATATGTTAACGCTGATGAAATTATAGGCGTTGGTACCGGCTCGACTGTTAACCACTTTATTGATGCACTGGCTGAAGTGAGGCATAAAATCAACGGCGCTGTTTCCAGCTCGGAGGCTTCAACACAACGCATGCAGGCACATGGAATCAAAGTCTATGAGCTGAATGAGGTCGGCGACCTGTCAGTTTATATTGATGGCGCTGATGAATCCGACCACTACCTGAATTTAATTAAGGGTGGTGGCGGTGCCTTAACCCGCGAAAAAATTATCGCCGGTGCCAGCAAAAAGTTCATTTGTATCGCTGATGAGTCCAAGCTGGTCGATGTAATGGGTAAATTTCCCCTGCCAGTTGAAGTTATTCCCATGGCCAGAAGTTTTATTGCCAGAGAACTGGTAAAAATTGGTGGTCGTCCACTCTGGCGAGAGGGTTTTGTCACCGATAATGGTAACGATATTCTTGATGTTCATGACCTGAAAATCATGCAACCGGTAGCACTGGAAAACGAATTAAACCAACTGCCCGGCATTGTTAGCGTTGGTATTTTTGCCAATCGCCCGGCTGATGTATTGATATTAGGTACTGCCGAAGGAGCAAGAACTGTTCTATCTAAATAAATTTATCTCTGCTGCTTGCTGCCCGCTTCTATGCTACGTGAAAACGAGTGATTATTGCCAGCTACGCTGCAGGTAGCTATGGCTTAAACACTTTTAACTGTAAATCATTAACCACTTTAAAGTGTTTCTCATTGCTGGAAACCAGTATCATGTTATTTTCAACGGCAGTTGCCGCGATAATAGCGTCAGCCGATCGCATATTTGAGGCAAGTGTATATTCTTCAACATAAATAAGCGCCCGGTGACAGGTGTTTATCCTGATCTTTTTCGATCAGATTTGCCGCCTTTATATTCCCCCGCTGCACCCAGATTAGTATATCCGTGTCATAAATCATAACGTGGCGTTCTTAATCTATCCATTTCTTCCTGTACACTACATCCGCTTTCTTTCCGCATACCAAAAAAAGGATGCTGCGTAACTTTTCCAGCTACTTCCTGGCTCACCGGCTTAATAACCGCTTTAACTTTACCGTGATAACACACCGTCACGCTCTCGTTTCTCTCCAGTGCCTGCAGTATATCCTTTGTTTTATACCTTAAATCAACAACCGATGCTTTCATGATAACCTGAAATAAAATAAAAATGCCTATCTATTATAGACATTTCTATTTTATTTTCAAACTATCGTATATATTCTCACGTAGGAGTGAGCAAACCAACGCCCTGAAGCCTCTGCCTAGAACTTCTTGTGGAAGCCAGCAGTAAACATACTCGGACTGTCATTGGCTGCATCGGATGAACGCGCGCCATAGCCTACATAAACATTGGTTAATTTTGACAGACGGTGATTATAGGCCAGCGCATAACCGCTATGGTTATTAACATTGGTTACACTCGAACTGCTATCTTTACTGGCACGACCATAGGTAAGTACAAACTGATTATTACTGTTAATATTGTAACGACCACTGGTAAACAGATAATTTGCGCCGGTACGATTACCCGCTTCTTCGTACTGAATGGCCAGTGCAAAGGTTTTTACCCGATAGCGCGCACCAACCTTATAGGCACTTTGGCTACTGCAATTTGTACTTGCATTACAGTCATTCACCGCTATACCGCTATTTGCTGTATCCCCGGTCTGGCTCTTTATCCAGTCGGCATAAGCCAGCACTGTTTTACTGGCCCAGCGAATACCAACCCCGCTTGATTCACTGTTGCTCCCCGACAAGCTCGTATTAGCGACCAGCCAGGCACCATCAAATTCAGGTGACACATATTGAATGGTATTGGTCTGGCGACCCTGGTTAATGCCCCGTTCACGACTATGCAGATCCGACTGAATACCAAGGAAACCACGCCCTTCCAGCGGGGTACGATATAACGGATCGACCTTAATACCGGTCTGTTTATAATTGGTTGACATGGTACCGAGCTTAACCAGACCCAGCGCACTATGCAGCCCCACAAACTGATCCAGCCCGGTCAACTGGCCAGTACCGGTATTCGGTGTAGCACCTGGATCGGTGGTGGCAGGGTCAGCCAGCCCAACTTCAAACTCCAGCTTATAAATTGCTTTTAAACCATGGCTCAGATCTTCCGAACCTTTGATACCAATGGCTGAAGTATTACTGGACAGCGTAGCATTGTTATTTGTAGCCCCCGCCGCATCACTGTTTGCCTTATTAATACTCAGGTGTATATTGCCATAAACCCTTGCCTCAGCCAGTGCGACGGCGGGAGCAGCCAGACCCGTCATTACAGCAAGGGCTACGATCGTTTTTTTCATTATGTTATAACTCCTGCATCGTCAAAGATCGCCTATTATATACTTTTCCCTGGGCGGCGAAATCACCCGCGATACATTTTCTGGCAAAAAAAACGGAACCCGAAGGTTCCGTTTTCATCTGTAAGATTTTTACAGCCAGACTTAGAATGAAATCTGGTATTGCGCCAGGAAGGTATTATCCATATAACCTTTTGCTACGCCATTATAGACAGTAGTACCGCTGGTATCACCACTGGCGATTACATAATCAATCTGTAAGCGGCCATTGGTTTTATTACTACCCAGGTATAAATTCGTCCCCAGATAAAGGTTGCTCATATTAGCACTCTGACTACCACTTTGACTTGCTCGGTAGTAACGGGCAACCACATCAGCACGCTTGTTCAGTGTATAACCGTAATGAATGTACCAGACATTTTCATCATGATTAGCATCACCTCGAACATTGCTACCATTAATGTATTCAGCTTTTATCATGTTACTGCCCATATGGACACGCATGGCAACATCATATACATTGTAGCTCTTCTGATTTTGGTAGTAAGTAATATTACCATTACTATCAGTAACAGAGGCTTTGCCATCACCCTGGTCAACACCGTAGGCAGCTTCCACATGCATCATACGACCCATGTCATACATGACACGACCAACATAGGAATTACCATTACCCACTGCTGCACCCTTGTGCGTAGGCGAAGCACTACCACGACCGGCCAGATTACCCATAAAGACATCATAACCAAAACCATTGGCAATCTTACGACCA
>CAYXNL010000085.1:0-2486 GCA_964466455.1 uncultured Thiotrichaceae bacterium | reverse complement strand
GGCCAGATTACCCATAAAGACATCATAACCAAAACCATTGGCAATCTTACGACCACTGATCATCGTACCGACAGCACGTTCGAGAACCAGTTTCTTCTCCATCCCGCGTTTGGTGATATCGAGTTTTTTACCGGAGACATTAAAGTCCATACCCAACGGGGTTTTAAATTGACCAGCGGATATTTTAAACGCATTACTAATTTTATAACCAGCAACTGCGTCTTTAATAAATTCAGGTAACGCGCCTGGTTTTGCAGTAGAATCCACTTTATTTGCATCTAACTGTAATTTACCAAAAACTGGACCATCTTTTAATTTAAAGCCCAAACGTACACGGTCGGCGCCAAAGGTTGTACCACCTAGCGCACCATCTTTATTTGACTGGTTACCTTTTTGCTGTGCGGTAATTTGGGTAAAACCAAACCATTTCACTTTCATTTCTGCCTGTGCGGGGACGGCAGCAACCAGACCCGCAACAACGGCAAGGGATAATATCGATTTATTCATTATGCAAGACTCCTGCATTAGTTTTTTTATGATCATAGCTATAATTACAAAATGCTATTACTTCCTGCGCCTCCCCCAATGAAAGCGGTTTGCCTCATCTTAAAAAGCGATTCGTTCTGAAGCAATAACATTATCTTCTGCACAGAGGATTCTAACTATCAAAACACTCGTGTACAAATGACTATGGGCAGTATATTCAGATCCATTTAAATTGCAAGTATATTCATGCAATAATTTACTATGCACTTGTTTATTTTGGTTATTCAGCCGAAATAACGTCATTCTGACCGTGAATATAGTTACAAAATACGAGTCAATAAAAAACAGACCGGAAATTATTAAATAAAAGTAATGTTGCATTTCTGCATGTTCAACAAAATTTAAGCGGTGGAGAGAGCACCCGCCCTTAAAATTGTGCGAATAAATTCGCACGTCCAAATTACCCGGCAAGCTGCAAAAAATTAACCGAAGAAAATTTACCAGGGAGAACGGTAATTAGGCGACATTCAGAGGCTCTCCAAATATCCCACCAGCACAAAAAAGCCCCTGCAAGCAGGGGCTTTTTTGTATTTCTATATGGCTTAATGTTTCGAGACTTAACGTTTTGAAAACTGTGTCGCCCGACGTGCTTTGCGCAAGCCCACTTTTTTACGTTCAACTTTACGTGCATCACGGGTAACATAACCTGCCTGACGCAATGGAGCACGGTAGGATTCATCATAGGCCATTAAGGCACGGGTAATACCATGCCTGATTGCACCGGCCTGGCCGGAAATTCCGCCACCAGCAACGGTGACATTAATATCAACACTGTTTTTCATGTCCACCGTATCCAGTGGCTGACGGACAATCATGCGTGCCGTTTCACGTCCGAAAAATTCATCCAGTGGTTTACCGTTAACGTTTATATCGCCTGCACCGGTTGTTAGAAATACCCGGGCACTTGATGTTTTGCGTCGCCCTGTTGCGTAATATTGTTCTGCCATGCTAAACCTTTAACTTTAAAGTGTAATTGCTACTGTGTAATTGTTACTGTGTAATTACTGCTGGATGATAGACACTGGATGGTATATTAAATTTCCAGTGGTTGAGGTTGTTGTGCAATATGCTGATGTTCGGCACCCGCGTAAACTTTTAATTTACGGTACATTGCACGCCCCAGAGGGGTTTTAGGTAACATACCTTTTACCGCAAGCTCAATCACCCGTTGTGGGGCTCGCTCGATCATATCGGTAAAATTGGTTTCTTTCAGCCCACCCATATAACCTGAGTGATGATAATATATTTTATTTTTGGCTTTATTACCACTCACACGTACTTTTTCTGCATTAATCACAACGATGTAGTCACCGGTGTCAACATGTGGTGTATAAATTGCTTTATGCTTACCGCGTAACCGGCGCGCAATTTCACTTGCCAGTCGCCCCAGTGTTTTACCATCAGCATCAACCAGAAACCAGTCACGTTTCACGTTGTCTGCCTTAGCGCTTATGGTTGTCTTCGTTAATCCGGTTTTCATCGCTAGTCCCGCTGAAATCTCAATACATTAAAATTAGGTGTGTCGAGACAGCTCGCCCGACAAAGAGGCGGAATCTTACAGAAAATATGTGAAATAAACAAGTTTTTTGACGGCTGCGTGGAAAATAAATAGTGGCCAGGGAAAGTGACCAAGGAAAGTGTCCAGGGAAACCGAAACCCGCAGAATGACCATCATGTATCCAGTGCTGATAACTTAGGAGCCTGTCCCAGGCTCGCCGCAAGTTACGGAGAATTAACCCGACAGGGGTTAATTTCGGGCAAAAAAAAGCGCGGAAGGGATTCCGCGCCAAAATTACCACCAAAGGGAGGATGGAGGAAATATGAAAAAAACTACTCAATAACGTAATTCGTATAAGTATATTCTAATATTTTTACTGTCTTGTCAACCCTTTTTTCCCCCGTAGCGATACCAGGTTGCTTCAGGATAGACCACAATAACG
>CAYXNL010000084.1:0-6642 GCA_964466455.1 uncultured Thiotrichaceae bacterium | reverse complement strand
TAAAGTCGGGAACTGGATAATAAAAGAATGGTTACAACAGATGAGTGATTTTTATAAAAAAACAGCAACGCAATTATCCGCCATGTTACAGGTGGGTGAAGTAAGTAGTGTGACGCTGACAGAACATTTTCTACAGCGTATTAAAGACAACGATGAAAAGTTGAATAGTTTTATTACCGTGTGTGCAGAAGATGCACTGGCACAGGCGCGGGCGGCTGATGAAAAACTGAAAGCAGGTGATGCCGGAGTGCTGACAGGCGTACCTTTTGCTCATAAAGATATCTTCTGTACGCAGGGTGTACGTACCAGTTGCGGTTCAAAAATGCTGGATAATTTTATTTCACCCTATGATGCAACCGTGGTTGGCAAGATGAAAGCGGCGGGCATGGTGATGTTGGGAAAAACCAATATGGATGAATTCGCTATGGGTTCATCGAATGAAACCAGTTTTTATGGTGTGGTAAGAAATCCGTGGAATTTAAATGCCGTTCCCGGCGGTTCTTCTGGTGGCTCTGCTGCTTGCGTGGCGGCGCGTATTACACCGATTGCTACTGGCACTGATACCGGCGGTTCGATTCGTCAGCCTGCCTCTTTATGTGGTATTACCGGCTTAAAACCAACCTATGGTCGATGCTCGCGTTTCGGTATGGTTGCTTTTGCTTCCAGTCTCGATCAGGCGGGACCAATGGGTCAGTCGGCCAGTGACTGTGCCCTGTTACTGGGCACGATGGCAGGGTTTGATGAAAAAGATTCCACCAGTATTGAAAACGAGGTGCCGGATTATGTAACGGGGCTGGATAAACCACTGGATGGTCTGCGTATTGGTTTGCCAAAAGAATATTTCAGCCGGGATGAAAATGATAATGGTATGGATAAAAGCGTTGAGGCTGTTGTGCGTGATGCGCTGAAGCAGTACGAATTGATGGGTGCGGAACTGATTGATATTGAGCTACCTAATAGCAGCCTGTCGGTACCGGTTTATTATGTGGTGGCCCCGGCGGAATGTTCTGCCAACCTGTCCCGGCTGGACGGTGTGCGTTATGGTTATCGCTGTGAGAATCCAAAAGATTTAAATGATCTGTACACCCGCTCGCGTGGTGAAGCGTTTGGTGCGGAAGTGCAGCGCCGTATCATGGTGGGAACTTATGCCCTGTCATCGGGGTATTACGATGCCTATTATCTGAAAGCACAGCAGTTGCGGCAGTTAATTAGTGAGGATTTTAAACAGGCATTTGAAAAAGTGGATGTTATTATGGGGCCGGTAACACCAGAAACTGCTTTTGATATCGGTGCTAAATCCGACGACCCGATTTCCATGTATCTGTCTGATATTTACACCATTGCTGTTAATCTGGCAGGCTTACCGGCGATGTCTATTCCTGCCGGGTTTGCTGATAATATGCCGGTTGGTCTGCAAATTATCGGCAATCATTTTGCAGAGGCCCGGCTGTTAAATGTGGCGCATCAGTACCAGCAACAGACAGACTGGCATAGCCGATGCCCAGAGGAGTTTACATAATGGCCACGTGGGAAACAGTGATTGGTCTGGAGATTCATGCCCAGCTTGCAACAAAATCTAAAATATTTTCTGCTGCCAGTACTGCTTACGGTGGCGAACCAAACACGCAGGCCAGCGTAGTAGATATTGCACTGCCGGGTGTGCTACCGGTATTGAATAAAGAAGCGGTACATATGGCAGTGAAATTCGGCATGGCGATTGATGCTGACGTATCTGATCGTTCCGTTTTTGCACGCAAGAATTATTTCTACCCGGATCTGCCCAAAGGCTATCAGATCTCCCAGTTTGATCTACCCATCGTCGGTATGGGATATATTGATATCGAACTTGAAAATGGTGAAACCAAACGTATCGGTGTCACCCGCGCGCACCTGGAAGAAGATGCTGGCAAATCCCTGCATAAAGATTATACCGGTATGACCGGCATTGATTTAAACCGCGCTGGTACACCATTGCTGGAGATTGTATCGGAACCGGATATGCGTAGTGCGAAAGAGGCCATAGCTTATATGCGAAAGATCCATTCCATCGTGCAATACATCGGTATCTGTGATGGCAATATGCAGGAGGGTTCTTTTCGCTGTGATGCCAATGTTTCGGTTCGCCCCAAAGGGCAGAAAGAATTTGGTACCCGTGCCGAACTGAAAAACATTAACTCATTCCGTTTTGTCGAACGCGCCATTAATCTGGAAGTGGAACGTCAGATAGATTTAATTGAGGACGGCGGGGAAGTGGTGCAGGAAACCCGCCTGTATGATTCAGTGAAAAATGAAACCCGATCTATGCGCAGTAAGGAAGAAGCCAATGATTATCGTTATTTCCCTGATCCGGATTTACTACCGGTAGTCATTACGGAAGAATATCGACAGCAGGTAAAGGCAGAATTGCCTGAATTACCCGAGCAGAAAAAACAGCGTTATATCAATGATCTCGGCCTGTCTGCCTATGATGCCGGGGTGATTACTGTTTCCAGAGCGCTGGCGGATTATTTTGAAGTGGTTGCGCAGAAAACCGCCGATGCCAAACTCTCGGCAAACTGGATTACCGGGGAACTGTCGGCGCGGCTTAAGCGTGAAGAAGTAGAAATTGATCAGCTCAATATTTCTGCGGAGCATTTCGCGGGTTTATTAATCCGTATCAAGGACAATACAATTTCTGGCAAGATTGCCAAGGATGTACTCGATGCGATGTGGAACGGTGAAAGTTCTGCCGATAAAATTATTGAAAGCAAAGGGCTGAAACAGATTACCGATACCAGTGCTATCGAAGCGATGGTGGATGAGATTATTGTCAATAATCCAGGTCAGTTTGAGGAACTCAAAGGCGGCAAGGATAAAATGATAGGTTTCTTTGTTGGTCAGGTTATGAAAATATCAAAAGGAAAAGCCAACCCAGCGCAGGTGAATGAACTTATCCGTAACAGGATGAAGAGTTAAATTATTTTTAAAGGGTTTAGCTATGAACGAATCTGAATTTAATAATATTGCCGACCAGACTATCGAAGCCATTCAGGATGCGATTGATAACGGTGATACTGATATTGACTATGATGAAATCGGTGGAGTGCTAACACTGGAATTTGATAATGGCAGTAAGATTATCTTTAGCAAACAGGCACCAGTAAAACAGTTATGGATGGCGGCCAGATCCGGTGGGTTTCATTTTGATTATGATGAGCTCAGACGGCAATGGCTTTGTGGTAGTAATGAAAAAGAAGAGTTGGTCATGATGTTATCACGCCTGGCAAGTGAACAGTCCGGTGAAACAGTTGTACTGACACAGGAGCCTGTCCGAGAATAGATGACCTACTGTGACCAGGCGGATTTTGGCCCGTTTTCCCGACTAAATTCGTTAAATAGTCCTGCTATTAGCCTCATTGAGTCGAAAAAACGGACTCAAAACCGCTTGTCCTCGCTACGGTTCCTATTCTCGGACAGGCTCCCAGAGTGATTTTTTTATAGAAACCGGAAAGAACATAAAAAACATTTTTCTTACAGTATCGTTATCAACTTTTATGTTGTCTGTGGCTCTGTGTTTTTGAGGGAATGAATCTGAACCTGGTTCTTGCCCGCATTTTTTGCTGCATAACAGGCCATATCAGCATGATGCATGGTCATTTTAATGCTTTGTGTTTTTTCGGTTAACATGGCGATACCAATACTGACGCCAATGTGAAATGTTTTATTTTCCCAGTTAAATTCGTAGTTCTTTACCAGGTTGACAATTGATTCGGTAATTTCAATGGCTTTTTTAAGGGAACAATCTTTGAGTAATAGTCCAAATTCATCTCCACCGAGTCGGGCAAGTGTGTCTCGTTTGCGGATAGCGTGCTGAATACGCTGGCTTATGTGGGTCAGTAACATGTCTCCTGCTTCATGCCCGCAACTATCATTAATTTTTTTAAATTCATCAAGATCCAGCAAACACACGGCATGTCGAGTATTGCTGAAACGTAGCCGTTCAAAAGTATCGTATAACTGGTGCTGGAATTCTTTACGATTAACCAACCCGGTTAGTTCGTCATGACTGGCGCGGTAACGAATTTCAATGCTCTGTTTTGAGGTTACTCTGATAACAATCAGTGCAATTAGCAGAGCGATAAAAAAGGCAGCAGCGGAAAGTAGAATAATGATACTGGTTATGGTGTTCTGGTAATGGTGGTTGTCGCGGAGGATTCTTCTGATATTATCGTCCTGTAGTGTAACCAGTTGATTTAATCCTGTCATCAGATTCTGACGAGCAATATCTGCCTGTATCAGCGCCTTTTTGATTGTTTTCTGGCTGCTATCGGATAGCATAATTTCAGCGACTGCATCATTTAATGCACTGGCACTGCGTGTTTTTTTTGTTAATATACTAAGTAGTTTTCTCTCACGTGAACTCATTGGATAGGTGGTGAGGCGGTCACGTGCAAATCTGTAATTCAGACCTTGCCGGCTAAGCTGTATGCGCAGTCGGTCTCTTTCAATAAAATCATCTGTCATGTACATTTTATACAGTGTGTCACCGCGTAGCCGGATACTGTCACGCATCGTATTGGCCGCAGCCATTTTGGCATTGGTCTGCTCAATAAGCTGGCTGAGTTCATTAACGTTTGTGTTCATTCTCGAAATAGCAATAAAGGTGATCAGCCCCATAAGAGCAAGGACACCGCTAAAGCCCAGCGTAATAATGATTTTTACAGGATCTTTTCTCATTTGTTCCGGTAAATTCCCGATGATAAATTGTATATAGTCCAAAAAAGTACATTACGTACAAAATTAGTGTATGTTCAGTGGTTCCTTAAAAAAATTACTGCTTATTTTTTACCATCACTGCCAGCTTTGCTGAGAAACCAGTCCAGTTGCCGTGTGCTTAAAATTCGTTTTAAAAAAGCGAATAAACAGGTGGGGAATGTGACGTAATAGCGTGCTTTAGGTCGATTAGATTCAAGCGCATGAAGCACGCGTTTTAAAACAGCCTCGGGGGGTAAAGTAAAAGGCATGGCTGCTCCCTTTTTATTCAGACGAACAAGGACAGACTGATATTTTTCCCGGTGAATACTGTGTTCAATATTAATGTGAGTTTGTAATGCCCTGAGCGCATTGTGCCGGAATTGGCTGAGGATGGGGCCGGGTTCAATCAGGCTGATGTAGATCCCGGTATCTTTTAGTTCCAGACGCAGGGTATCAGTTAAGCCTTCGATGGCAAATTTAGAAGCATTGTAGGCACCACGAAAAGGCATGGCGACAAAGCCGAGTACCGAGCTGTTCTGGATAATGCGCCCAGAACCCTGTTTACGCATCACCGGAATAACCAGTGTGGTTAATTCATGCCAGCCGAACACATTGGTTTCAAACTGAGTGCGCAGGGTATCACGGCTTAGATCTTCTACTGCGCCCGGTATGCCATAGGCACCGTTATTAAATAAGGCGTAGAGCTGGCCATTGGTACGTTGCATGATTTCATTAAACGCAGTCTGAATAGACTGGCTATCACAAAGGTCAAGCTGCAGACTTTCCAGACCTTCTGCCTGTAACATCGCGACACTCTCCTGCCGACGAGCCGTGGCAAACACTCGATAACCACGTTTATGCAGGGCGTTGGCGACACAATAACCAATGCCTGATGAGCAGCCGGTAATAAGAATGGTTTTTGTTGTCATAGTGTTTTTTGGGCTGGGAATAAAGGTTAATCCTAACAGGATGGATGAAAAGAATACTTATTGTTTAAGACACGCTGTAAATACTTCCATGTAAGCTCGACACCCGCATCCCTGCGGCTGACGGTCTTTAACAATAAGTATTCTTTTCATCCGTTTCAGTAATAAGTGCCGCAAACATGCCGTTTATTCAGATGATTATTGACACACTTGAAAAACATCTGTTCTGTCTATATACAGGCATAGTCGGATATTACATTGATGTGATGTCGGGGTGAGCGATATAATCCACCTTTTTATGCGTACTATTAATATATTACATCAGGTTATAACCCGGTGTTTTTAGCAAAACAGAATTTAACCGGTGGGTGAGTATGCCTTTTTACGAATATCAATGTACAAAATGTGGTCATAAGGAAGAAGTGTTGCAAAAGGTGAGTGATAAACCCTTGAAAAAATGCCAGAGTTGCGGTAAATCGACGATGAAAAAACTGGTTTCAGCGGTGGCGTTTCGCCTGAAGGGTAGCGGTTGGTATGAAACGGATTTTAAGTCGGGTAATAAGAAAAATATTGAGAAGTCGGACAATCAGAAAGCCAGTGGCAAATCGGAGGCGGCAGGTGCAACGAAAAAAGATACTGCCGATGTTCAAGCTCAACCAAAATCGGCTAAACCCAAATCAGGCTCTTCAACCACAACTCAGAAACAGACAAAATCCTAACAGGATGGATGGAAAGGATACTTAATATGTATTTATATAAGTGTTTTTAACAATAAGTTTCTTTTTATCTGTTTTAGTAATAAGTACCTGTTGCCGGGAGGTGAAGACTATTTTTTGATTTATGGTGCCCTTAAATGCGGTACAATCAATCTTTTTTTAACCGACTTTGGAATAGCCGTTGAAGCGTTGATTGAAACGTTGATTAAAGCGTTGATTAAAACGCTGGCTATTTCATCTAATTTACTGATTAACTGGAAATATAC
>CAYXNL010000083.1:0-6705 GCA_964466455.1 uncultured Thiotrichaceae bacterium | reverse complement strand
TATTGGGTATTAGCATACTGGTGGTGAAACCTGTTGTGTTTTAGTATGTGACCATGAGGTTAACTGTAATCGATGTAAATTCTCATTAACACCAATTTCCTTATTGGTCAAATAACAGCCCGGATCTTCTGCCCAGAAGTTACCACTTAGCTGCCATGCCCGTGTACGTGAATTCCCTCCACAGATAGACCGGTACTGACAGCTTGCGCAACGCCCTTCAAGTGGGCGTGATTTTTGTTTCAGACCAGCCATGAGCGGATCGCTGGTGTCCATCCATATTTCTGAAAAATGTCTCTTCTTAACATTTCCTATGGAGTAATCCCACCACATGGTGTCTGGATGTACGTAGCCGGTATTATCAATATTAGCAATATTTATACCGGAAGCATTGCCCCCCCATTGAGTCAGCATGGTTTCAACTTGTTTTGCATATTCAGGATAATGTTTTCTTATCCAGAATAATAAATACACACCATCTGCATCATTATTTCCGGTTACAAACTCACGCTTTCTACCTTGTAGAACATCCTGCCAGCAGGTTTCAAATAATAGATCCATTGCCTCACGCGTCATTTTATGATGTAAATCATCCCCACGATTTTTATTACCACGACCGGCATAGTTCAGGTGTGAGAGGTAAAACTTGTTAATATCTTCATCTTCCATCAGTTGCAACAGGGCGGGCAGATCCTGACGATTATCCTTTGTTAGCGTAAAACGCAACCCTACTTTAATACCCGCATCTCGACACAAACGAATACCCTGTAGTGCCTCATCAAATGCTCCCTGACAACGACGGAATCTGTCATGTGTTTCACGTATACCATCAATACTGATACCGACATAATCATAATCTGTATTTATAATAGCCTGAATGTTGTTCTCGGTAATTAGAGTACCGTTTGATGACAGGCCGGTATAAAACCCCATATTCTTCGCACGATGTGAAATCTCAAAAATGTCAGGATGCATTAAAGGTTCTCCACCAGAGAGAATTAATACAGGTACCGAAAATGATTTCAGATCTTCCATTACAGATAATATCTTTCCTGTACTAAGTTCACCGGGAAATTCTTTGTCCGCCGAGGTTGCATAACAGTGCTTACAGGTAAGGTTGCAGCGTCTGATTAAATTCCAGATAACAACAGGACCCTGTCCAGATGATAAGATACCGGATGATCTCTCATTTGTCAGATGGGTTGTATCCGTAGAATATTTTCTTGAGCTGGATTTTTTTAGTTTGTGCATGTACCTGCTTAATCGAAACATAATGTTATCCTGTTTTCTATGTCATGCTGCCAGTCGCAGCCCCGTTTTCTTTAATATCTCGGTGCTGAAAAGAATGTCGTGTGAATAACAGTTCGTGTCAAGCAAGTTTTTTATCTGTTCTATTTTTATCTCAACATCCTGTCGAGTATGAGCATGTACCATAGCAAAAAAATTATACGGCCATAAAGGAAGGTTGGTGGGGCGTTGATAACAATGGCTGACAAAATCAAGTTGCCCGATACGATTCCCCATTTCAAACAAACGTTCCTCGTTCAGTTGCCATACACTCATACCATTAGCAGTAAGCCCAAGTTTGTAATGGTTGGGAACAATGCCAATACGTCGAATAATGCTATGTTCAAGCATTCGCTGTAATCGTTGCAATACAACACTCTCCTTCAGCCCAAGAGTGTTGGCAATAATATGGTAGGGGCGGTTGATAATATTCAGCCCCGCCTGTGTCTGTTGAACTATTTTTTTATCGGTCTCATCAATACAATAATCAGTGTCTATCATCGTACTTGCCTTTGTTACTGCATCAGGTACGGGTACAGTAATAACTTTCCCGTCTTCATATAAATGCAGCCACAAACCGATATAAAATTCATGCTGTTTTGGAAAATTAAATACCGGAAGTCCGGTCATACATTCTATGGAGTGAACCGTAGTATTGATCTGTTCCTGTTTTTCTGTAGCCAGAACAAACCACATATTCAGTTTATGTTCACGACGGTAATTATGTGCCACCTCCGGGCAGGCATTGACAAGTTTTGTCACTTCCTCGTATCTGTGTTCGGGAACACACAGGGCGGCAAGCGTCAGACCTCCACCAAGTTTAACCGCATCATACAATGGCCCAAAACGAGTAATAATTTTTCTCTTTTTTAATTTTTCTGTTATACCAATCAGTTCATTTTCTGTACAGCCAAGGCGTTTTGAAATTATTAAAAATGGCCGGGGTTGCAGCGGAAAATTTCCCTGAAACTGATTAATAAATTCTCGTTCCAGTAATGTGAATTTCATCAGGTTCACTTATTTAACCAGACGCAAGGTACCTGTCTGCTGCGTTCCGTTAGATGATTCGGGTTTATTTTGTATATAATGTGCACCGCGTTGTTTAAAACGCCTGGTACTAAATAAAATGGTATGAGTGATGTTTTGCAGTTCACAGCTTTCAATAATTTCATCTACCTTGTCAATAACTTCCTGCCGATCACTTCCATGAATCATGGTAAACAGGTTATACGGCCATTCAGGTAAATGTCGGAGACGTCGATAACTCAGGGTGACACAGGCATATTTACCAATACAGGCACCCAGTTCATCTACTCTATCATCCGGTATATTCCATACAACCATGCCATTTTCCGTATAACCGAGTTCTCTGTGTCGAACAACAACACCATAGCGTTTAATTACACCACTTTCGACCAGATATTGTAATCTTTTTAATATGTCCTGCTCGGTTGTGTTCAACTGTTTGGCAATTTCTGCATAGGGTCTGCTGACAATTGGAATACCATGCTCAAGTGCTTTAATCAGTGTACGATCAATGGTACTTATTAATGCCAGATTTTTATTCAGGTTGATCATTGACATAATAGAAACCTCCTACGTCCATTTAAGGTTAAAACCAAGGTCGATGAAATAATCATCCAGCATTGGTAAAGACATTAATGGATATTCAGTATGTAATTCAATTTCATGCAAAACAATAGAAAGCTGTTCTTCACTGGCTGCGGTAACGACAAACCATAGGTTGAATTCATGTTCACGTTCGTAGTTATGATTTACTTCTGGAAATGCGCTGATAATACGTGCCACGCATTCAAGGTCCTGCTGTGCAACAGACATAGCTGCCAGCGTGCTTACCCCAATTCGATTCGGCCGGAATACCGGGCCGATTCGACTGACAACACCGTGTTTCTGTAAGGACTGCATTGATTCAATAATGGTATTTTCACTAACACCTAATTTATCAGCCATATCGGCAAAAGGCGTTGCGCTTATTGCCATGTTCTGCTGAAAATCATTTAACAAATGCTGCTCAAGAGAGGAAAATGTATCATCTGAATGGCTCATATCATAACCCCGTTTTATGTGCGCGCGCGCTTAGAAAAATACCACTTGGTTTTCTGGCTTTGATCGTACTGACAAGTTTAAAGGTATCTGTGTTATAAACATTGACACGGTTTTTATCGCGTACCGATACCCAAACCTCCTCACCACGTGGTTCAAACTCCATATGCAAAACACCTTTACCGGGTGTTAAGGTTTTAATAATTTTCATTGTTTCTGTATCAATAACCTGCACCGTGTCATTATTGGGTACAGCAAAATTTACCCATACAAAACGACCATCCGGTCTTGCCATAACGAAAATAGGCTGACCATGCACGGGGATACGTCCGGCTTCAGTCCAGTTTTGCGTATTAATAACCAGAACTTCATGATGACCAACTGCCGGTACGAAGGCACGGTTACCCGCTATTGTCCAGCCTTCCAGATGGGGCATTTTATAAACGGGAAGTTTTTTCTCCCCCTTACCGTAATGATCAAGGATACGTGTCACACCTTTATTTAAATGCCATAAGTCCAGCATGGCCATACCATCTTCACCAAACAGACCGGCAATATAATAACGACCATTTGGTGTAATCAATGCATCGTATGGGTTCCTGCCGATATTTTTAAACTTTGTAATATCCGACTGATATTTTTTGCCAGAATGATATTTTGAAAAATCCACAATCCATATCTGACCGGCATCCCATAGAGTAAAAACAAATTTTTCTCCAGGTGCATCCACCAGCCCAACAACTTTCGAACGTTTTTTGTTGTTACCATAGGTAGCAGGTATATCAGCAACCAGTGCCAATGTTTTTGCATTAAATACTTTTACTCCACCGGGGACATAATTAGAGACGGCAACTAGTTTTCCGTCCTGTGAGATAGCACCGCCAATACTGTTACCGGACTGGATAATCCGTTTATCTATTTTATGCGTTAGCATGTTTATTTTGGTCAGACCACCATCACGGCCAAAAATATAGGCGTATTGCTCATCGCGTGAATACACAACAGAAGCATGTGACAGATCACCCAGTCCGGTAATACGGGCCAGACTTCTGTTTGTACTGGTTTCTATAATCTGAATTGAACCACTGGCACGTTCGATAATAATACCGAGGTCGCCGCTACCGCGTGCATACACCCCGGTAGCCAGTATGAAATAAAGCATAATCAACCATAACCATTGAGGTATGAAACGATTGGGTATTAACATTACCTGGGCGCTCCTGTTGTACCGTTTATTAACTGTTTAACAATCCATGCAGCTTCCTGAGTATTGAGTACCCCTCTCCAGCCGGGCATGGCTGTATTTTTATGTCCGTCAAGAATTGTTGTACGCAGATAGTCTCTCGACTTACCATGTAAGGCAGAAGGTAGCAGGGATGGCCCCAGGCTACCTTTAAGTGTTAGCCCGTGGCAGGCACCACAATCCTCCAGAACCAGATCGTGTAGTTCCATCTTACGAGCCTGACTAATATCTGCCAGTGCGGTTTGTGAGATAAGTAACAAACTGATGATGAATACGCGTTTCACAATTACTCTCAGTGTGTTGTATAAAATCCCGTAGGTAGAGATAATCTCTACCCACGGATCAGGTTAATAAATATATGTTAATAGTTAACGTTAGTCGTTAACGTTAGTAATTAACGTTAGTAGATATCGTATGTAGTGTTATAAACATTAAACTTGCCCGTTGGTGTTATCAGCCGTTTGTCTTTGATAACCGCTTTTAATTTGCGTGTTTTATCATCGACTACAACGATGGCGGATTTTTGTGCTTTGCCATTCCATACCGAGAACCAGACCTCATCACCAGCCTTGTTATACTCAGGGTGTACAACACGTTTTGGACCAGGACCCAGGTCGGCCCATTTGGCAATAGGTAACACTTTATAACCTTTGTCCAGATGACGAATATCATAGACGGCAACGGATTCACTTATTTTCTTATCGGGATTAAGTGGTGTATCAACCCACAAATTATGTGAATGCGGATTGGTTTTTACAAACAGTGAACCACCGCCCTGTCCATGCATAACTTTTACTGCCTTCCAGGCATATTTTTTATGTTTAATCGGGTCGGTTCCGATAAGTGTTATATGGTCATTACCGATAGCACTGGTTGCCCATACCGGCCCATATTCAGGAGAAATAAAGTTAGCGCCACGACCGGGATGTGGAATTTTTGTTACATCAATTAGAGCAACAAGATTCCGATTCTTAGAGTCAATAACCGCGATTTTATTGGACTTATTAGCGGCAGTCAGGAAGTAGCGATGAGTTCGATCCCAGCCACCATCATGCAGGAAACGTGCGGTAGGTATCGTAGTTACTGTCAGGTTTTTTATATCACTGTAATTTACCAGTAAAACCTTACCGGTTTCTTTTACATTAACGATGAACTCAGGATGTTTATGTGAAGCAATAATAGCTGCAACACGTGCTTCTTCAACAAATTTTCCAGTACCAACTGCCATTCCCTGTGTGGAAACAACTTTAAGGGGTTCTAGTGTAGCACCATCCATAATAACGTATTGTGGTGGCCAGTAATCGCCGGCAATGGCATACTTATCTTCATAACCTTTGTATTTGGATGATTCAACAGAACGTGCTTCAAGACCAACTTTAATAACCGCAACATTACCAGGGTGTTTCATCCACAGGTCGATTAGATTTACCCTTGCATCACGACCAATGACAAACAGATAACGACCGGATGATGATAAACGTGAAATATGCACAGCATAACCCGTTTTAATGGTACTAATAATTTTTTTACTATCACCATCAATTAATGCAATTTTCCCTGCATCACGCAAGGTTACTGAAAAAATATTCTGAATATCGTAATTATTCATTTTTTTCGTCGGCCGATCCTTTACCGGTATAATGACTTTCCATGATGCCTTGATCTTATCCATTCCCCACCCAGGTGGCACAGGTGGTTCATGTTGTAGATAACGTGCTAAAATATCAATTTGTTTGTCTGATAATGTACCGGAGGTGCCCCAGTTCGGCATACCTGCAGAGGTACCATAGGTAATAAATGCTTTTATCGCCGCACTACCAAGCTTACGTGTAATGTCTGTTGTTAACGGTTTGCCGGTGGCACCTTTACGCAAAACGCCGTGACAACCAGCGCAACGTTCAAAGAATATTTCCTTAGCCTGATTAAACTCTTTAACCGTTATCTTTGGTCCTTTGGTATCAATAAAGTTTTTTGCATCAGCACCGCTCATTCCGAGAGGTGCACCTTCATAAGCAGTTTCTACTTTTGAAGATGATTTTGCATAAACAATGCCTGTGGTAAGAGTTAAGGCTGATAAAGTCAGTACAATGCTTGCTGATTTTCTGGCGATTGAC
>CAYXNL010000082.1:0-6934 GCA_964466455.1 uncultured Thiotrichaceae bacterium | reverse complement strand
TGTTTTTCAGCAGGTCTTTTGAATAATCTTCAGCAAAAGCATCCTCGCCATTTTTTATGATTTTCTTTAACTGTCTATCCAGCGACCCGAGCAACACCTTAATGCTGATATTGTTATCAATCCCTTCCACTAGCAAACCTTCTACCAGTGCACCGGCAACCATCCATAGATGGCGAACCTGATCGTGGCAGGAAACTTTTTCCAGCGCAGTAAGGACGGCTTTTATCCGTTGTAACCCGACTCTTTCTTTCTGGTTACGAATAATATCCAACAGGCCCAACTGGAAATGTGTTCGCAGTCGTTTAGCTTCACCTTTCAGTTTTCCTGCTTCAATATTTTCACTATCATAACCTTCTGCATGCAGTTTAATATTATCAGTGTCGGCAACAAATAATACGCTTTCTGATAATAACTTATCGTTACGGACTGCACGTAAATCGTTAATCAATGACATTAAAATAATCGGGGTATCTTTTGCACCACCCTGTATCGTTTCCAGATAGTCCGGCATCTGTAACATCGCACGCATTAAAACATCAAAGCTATCCTCTATCCGTTCTACTCGACCTTCCTGTATCGCAATGGCGGTAGCCTGCATTTCCTCTGTAAGCAGGGCGGCACCATATACCTCAACCATTTGCAAGGTGCCCTGAACCAGTTTCAGGTGTTCAATACACTGTTCTAACTGCGAATTCTCTTTGCTTTCTATATATTCGCTCAGACTGGTCTGCGCCTTATGTAACACATTATCAAGCTGCTTTTTGACCCAGCTTAGTGAACTGTATTCGACGGTGCTATCTGGATTCATAATTCTCTCACTTGGAATGATTTATTGGCATCTGCAGTGTTTACAAATTATTAATTATCCAGGATAACGGTTTCTATCTTTTCAGGATCATCAGATTCGGGCAGTTTAAATCCAGAGACAGAATGCCCCAGTTCAGCGGACAGAGCATTTAGTGCTTTTAGTGACGTGGATGTTTCATCGGTACCCTCTGAGGTACGTAATGTAATTTCCTGAATCACGTTCATGGAATCGGATACCGACAATGCAACTTTTGACTGTTTTCGAGTGGAATCGGAAATGCCTTTAATCAAGCGTGAAAGGTCAGCCGATACATCTTCAATTTCCTTTAGTGCCTCACCGGCGTCTTCTGCCATCAACGCCCCTTCAACTACCCCGGCGGTACTAATTTCCATGGATTTAACCGCTTCATTTGTATCTGACTGAATAGTATTGACCAGACTTTCAATCTGTTTGGTTGCATTACCAGCACGTTCTGCAAGGCGTTGTACTTCATCCGCCACCACGGCAAATCCACGCCCGGCATCACCAGCCGTCGATGCCTGAATGGCAGCATTTAATGCGAGAATATTGGTTTGATCTGATATCTCGGTAATCAGGCCAACGATATCACCGATTTCCTGAGAAGATTCACCCAGGCGTTTAATTCGTTTCGATGTTTCCTGAATGGTTTCACGAATGTTTTCCATACTACCAATGGTATTACGAACAACTTTCACGCCTTTCTGAGCGATCTCCACCGATTTTTCAGCTACCGCTGCTGAATTGTCAGCTTCAGTGGTAACTTCTACCATTGACTCTGCCATATCGGTTACCGCTGCACTTGCTGATACAATTTCACGTGCCTGCTGGCTGGATGCATCCGCAAGATCTGTCGCTGTATATAATGTCTTTTCAGTTGAATCTGAAACTTCATTGGCCGTCGCATTAATAGTGGTTACCAGTGTACGTAACGCATCAATAGTAAAGTTAACAGAGTCCGCAATAGCACCGGTAATTTCCTCCGTTACCGTTGCGTGAACGGTCAGGTCACCATCCGCAAGGTTCGCCATTTCATCCAGTAAGCGTAAAATTGCGCGTTGATTTCGTCGGTTATTCTCCAGCGCCTCACGCTCACGACGCCGAGCATCTTTAACCAGTAATATGCCACCAATGATAATCAGCAATACGGCAATACCGCCAAAGGCGATACCGGCTATCTGGATTTTATCCAGCACATTACCCTGCTTAACAATAACAGCCTGAAAAGTTTCCAGTGATTTCAGGATACGTTCACTGTCACCACTAACCAGACTGGCGGCATCTTTTACTTCAAACAGTTTCGGTGACAGCTCAAGAATTCCGGCGATATTATCACTCACCGCGCTAATCAGCATAGCAACTTCACGCAGCTTACTGACTGCTTCTTTATCAGTCACTTTTTGAATACGTAAGGGTTTGGACCCTTTTAATAGACCTTCCAGTACTCGTCCGAACAAAGCGGCATCTCGACCAAAACGATCTGCGGCAGCGGCAGCTTGATTACCGCCAGCCAGTACCTGATTGAGATTATTCTTAATCCGTTGCGATAGCATCATCTGGCGGGTAGCCAGGTAGATCTGACGATCCGATGCCTTTTTTTTCATCAGCACACCAACCACTTCATCGGAATAAGTCAACATTTGCGGGATAAAACTGTCAATAACATGATACAGATCACGCACTTCAGAAATAGCTTTTTTGCCATTTAAAATAATATCAACGTGTTTACGATAGCTACGCCAGTCCTGTGTAACCGGATCCAGAGCGCCTATCAGATTTTTTGCCAATGCGGGGGTATGTTTATTCCCTGAACGATAAATATTCAGAATTTTATCAAACCGGGTACGTGCTTTTTGCAAGCGATCAAAAGCCCTTTCATTGCCTGATGATGCATCGAGAGAAAATGTTGCCATTTGCTGGGAAAGCAAAAACTGTTCAGCAGAAAGCTCAACGTGTCTTTGTAAGGTCGCTCGTTTATCTCCTACGTAAACCAGGCTGGCAAGCATGAGTATAATGAAAATTGATAGCAAGATACCAATAATAACAAGTGGCTTACCTATGGAGATTTTTTTTCTGTCTGCGCTCATAAGGAGTATTCTCCAGTTCTTCTGTCTAATGGCCGCTTCTAACGTCGGCTATATATGCTTAAAGTAATTAACTATTTTTTATTTTTTTATAATGATGCCTGAGAAAATCGTTCCTCATTAGTCATTTTTTTAACACTGAAAACAGGCCAGTATTCCTCACCCTGTTTATAGTTTTTTTCAATATAATGTATAACCGCTTCATCAAGTTCAGGAGGTTCCCGAACTTCGTCATTTTCAACAAAATGACGCATACCAAAAATTTCTTCAACCAGTAAGCCAGTATTAAATCCTTTATATTCAATCACTATCACTCGGCCTTTGCGTCTTTTCAGAATATCTTCGCCCAATATATAGCCTTTTAAATCCATAATTGGTAGCAGGCTCCCACGTACATTAGCCACTCCGATCACCCACGATTTCACCCCAGGAACCATAGTGAACTCGGGTAGTTCAAGAATTTCTCTGACCTGCCCCATATCGGCCAGTAAACGATTCTTTCCAATACGAAAACCCAGACCTACCCATTCAGCAGCAATATTGCCAGCTTCAGGTAAAGAAATATCACTCCGTAATACGCGTTGTTCAAAATCGAATAACAGATCAAATGGATGGATCATTTTCATCAACTTTATACCGGATTAACCGGACAACACCATATTGACATGTTCAATCAGGGCTTTTTCCTGTACCGGTTTCACAATATAGTCTTTTGCCCCCTGTCGCATTGCCCACACTTTATCGGTTTCCTGATCTTTTGTTGTAACCATAATAACGGGGATTGATGCCGTATCTTCACTTTTAGATAACTGCCTTGTCGCCTGAAAACCATTCATCCCCGGCATAACTACATCCATTAACACCAGATCGGGATGCTCTGTTTTTGCCATTTCAACACCGTCTTCACCTGATGTCGCAACCACTGTTTCATATCCATTTTTCTTAAGCATAGTCTGCAATACGTGTACTTCAGTTGGTGAATCATCAACGATTAATATTTTTGCCATAGTTCTGCACCACTTTATTTCTGATGTTTTATTCTACTAAGGTTAGCTTTTTTAGTATTTGAATGTATTAAATTTCCCGATTTAATACACAATTTAAACAGGTTACTCATTGATGACATATTCTTTTATCGCACCAATAAGATCTTCTTTTGTAAATGGTTTGGTTAAATACTGGGTAGAACCGACTATCCGCCCACGTGCGCGATCGAAAATACTGTCTTTACTGGAAAGCATAATCACCGGCGTCATTTTAAAGGTCTGATTATTTTTTATTAACGCACAGGTTTGATAGCCGTCAAGACGCGGCATCATAATATCGACAAAGATTATATCAGGTCGGGTTTTTGCAATTTTTGATAATGCTTCAAAACCGTCTACCGCAGTAACAACTTCGCAACCTTCCTTTTTTAGCAAGTTTTCTGCTGTGCGCCTGATTGTTTTACTGTCGTCGATGACCATTACCTTTAGATCATTCATCGCAACAATTTTTTCAGTCATTAATATACCATCTAGTTAAAAAATATATCTTTATAGAGACTATCGTAACTTTGAATGTAGACCATGATCGGCTTATTGCCAATAATTAACAGAAACATTCATAAGTATTGGCCAGGAGATTGCTTATCACTCATTCATTTTTTAGTTTTGTGACTGCTATTAATCTGCTTTAACAGGTAAACCCAGTTGTATTACCCTGCACAATTCTGCTTAAATAGGCCTATTATATCCGTTTTCTATTACCACAAACCATTAAGGCTCACCTGAATAATGACCGGTAATCAAACACACATAACGACAGGTTTTGTCATTGACCCTTTAGCTAACCTGAAAGCACACAAGGACAGCAGTATTGCCATGATGCTGGCTGCACAGCGTAAAGGCTGGGAAATCCATACCATGCAACAGTCTGACCTGTATATGGACAATGCTACTGCCCACGCCCGCACCCGGACAATTCAGTTAACCGAGAAAACCAACAGCAACAATACAGCCTGGTATAAGGTTATCGCGGAACAGGATATTAAACTGGCCAACCTCGATATTATTTTTATGCGTAAAGACCCGCCGTTTGATATTGAATATATTACCACAACTTATATTCTTGAACTGGCACAATTAGCCGGTAGCCTGGTTGTTAACTCACCAGCCAGTTTGCGTGATAATAACGAAAAAATGTTTATTACGCTATTCCAGCAATGCTGTACACCCTTTCTGGTCAGCCGCGATATGCAACGTCTGCGCCGGTTTGTGCTGGAACGTTACCAGCAGGCGCAGCAGGATGTTATTTTAAAACCACTGGACGGCATGGGCGGGCGTTCTATTTTTCGCGTGAGCCCGGATGACCCGAATCTCTCCGTTATTCTTGAAAATGTTTCCGAACACGGACAAAAAACCGTTATGGCGCAGCAATTTATTCCTGAAATCAGCGCCGGTGACAAACGCATTCTGTTAATCGACGGAAATCCGGTTCCTTTTGCACTGGCACGGATTCCAGCAGAGGGGGAAACTCGGGGTAACCTCGCTGCCGGTGGTGAGGGTGTCGGATTACCCTTAACTGAACGTGACCAATGGATCTGCGACCAGGTTGGACCGGTCTTACGCGAAAAGAATATCCTGTTTGCCGGTATTGATGTTATCGGCGATTATCTTACTGAAATTAACATTACCAGCCCCACCTGTATCCGTGAGCTGGATAATATATACCAACTTGATATTGCGGGCGATATAATGACGTGCCTGGAAAACCACCTGTCCTGAAAAATAAATGAAAATTAGATACCTTAAATATTATTTACTGTTATTTATACTGGTCTCGGGCAGCGCATGCAGTCCCCGCCGTGAAGAGTTTACTACCACATTACTTACCTTTGGCACGCTGCTCAATATCACTTTATATGATGTCACACAAAAGCAGGCGACAGCAGCTTTTACTCAACTGGAAAATGATTTCCGACACTATAATCACAACTGGTCGCCATGGGTAAAAGGCGCTTTATATAAGATCAACCAGCATTTAAAACAGGGCAGAACATATACCCTGTCGGACACGATGAAAACATTAATTCAGCAAGGCATCGTGTTAAGCAACCAAAGCCAGGGGCTATTTAACCCGACTATCGGTAATCTGATTAACCTGTGGCAATTTCATTTACACGATAAAGCGCATAATAGACCTCCTGACAATAAAGCTGTCTTAAAGCTCGTACATGAACGTCCCAGTGTTAATAATCTTGTATTACACGGCAACGTCCTCAGTAGCACCAATCCGGCCGTGCAACTGAGTCTGGGAGCCTACGCAAAAGGCTATGGTATTCAACTGGCGTTCAATACGTTAAAGAAAATGGGCATAAAAGATGCGGTGATTAATGCCGGAGGAGATCTTGGTGTATTGGGAACACACGGTAACCGCGAATGGAATATAGGCATTCGAGATCCACGAAAAAAGGCGGTCATCGCCAGCGTGAAGGTAAAAAGTGGTGAAAATGTATTCACTTCCGGTGATTATGAACGTTTTTATTTCTATCATCATAAACGCTACCACCATATCCTTGACCCGCGTACCGGCTACCCCGCTACCGGGTTTAGTTCTGTTACGGTTATTGACAAAGATGCCAGCGCTGCTGATGCAGCCGCTACAGCATTGCTGATCGCCGGACCTGGAAAATGGTTTACTATTGCCCGTGCCATGAAATTGCAATACGTAATGCTGATTGATGACCACGACAATATTACCATGAACCCAAAAATGGCAAAAAGGATCAAGCTGACAAACCCCGCCGCAAATCACATATTTATCAGTAAGGCACTATAATATCGGTAGTTACTAACAGGATGGATGAAAAGGATACCTGGTGTTCAAGACCGTCAGCCGCAGGGATGCGGGTGTCGAGCTTACATGGAGGTATTTACAGCGTGTCCTGAGCAACAGGCATCCTTTTTATCTGTTTCAGTAATACTAAGAGGATGGGTGAAAAGGATACTTATTGGTAAAACCGCTAAAAAACAGGCGGGTAATA
>CAYXNL010000081.1:3295-8056 GCA_964466455.1 uncultured Thiotrichaceae bacterium | reverse complement strand
TGTTTGTCAGCGGCGGCAGCGCGTGAAAGGCACGGAACAGATAGGAGGAGCCATCAACCAGAATAAGAGGCGGTGTTTTTTTAGACATGAGTGATCACTGCAAAATTAAGATGGCGATTATCCCATAGCCAGCCCGATTTATAAAATTCGAGACGATGAAATTAGCCTTGGCCGCTAACAACGGGGACAACAATTGACGGGGTTCTCATAAATAAAAAGTTAACAGGGCAGTCATAATGCAATTGCGTTATGATTACGCCTGCCGATAAAACACTGCTGGAACGGAGAAACATTATGTCTTTCGAATTTGCCCCAATGCCGGATGAGAATGGTTATTTTGGAGAATATGGCGGTCAGATCATACCGCCTGAATTAAAGCAGATCATGGATGATATTAATGATGCTTATGAAAAAGTTCGACAAACAGCAGCCTTTCAGCAGGAACTGGCTTCACTTAATGCAGACTATGCCGGTCGCCCCAGCCCGATTTATTTCGCCAGCCGCTTAACTGAAAAATGCGGCGGCGCACAGATTTTCTTTAAGCGTGAAGACCTGAACCATACCGGTGCGCACAAAATCAATCACTGTCTGGGCGAAGCCCTGCTGGCCAAACACATGGGTAAAGCAAAAGTACTGGCAGAAACGGGTGCTGGACAGCATGGGGTCGCACTCGCCACAGCCTGCGCGCTGATCGGCATCGACTGCGAAATACATATGGGCATGGTTGATATTGAAAAGGAACACCCGAATGTGACCAAAATGAAAATTCTTGGCTGTAAACTGGTTCCGGTTACACAAGGCACACAGACACTGAAAGATGCCGTGGATAGTGCCTTCGAAGAATATCTGAAAGATCCGGTCAATTACTTCTACGCCATTGGTTCGGTCGTCGGGCCACACCCGTTCCCCAGAATGGTACGTGATTTCCAGAGCGTGGTGGGGGTTGAGGCACGTGAGCAATTCCTGTCAAAACAGGGGAAATTACCGGATATTATTACCGCCTGCGTTGGCGGGGGTTCCAATGCGATCGGACTATTTACTGCTTTCCTGAATGATGAGCAGGTAAAAATGGTGGGGGTTGAACCGGCCGGTAAAGGGCTGGATACAACCGAACATGCGGCAACCTTAACGCTGGGTACAAAAGGGGCCATTCATGGTTTTGAGTGTTATACCCTGCAAGATGACGAAGGCAATCCGTTACCGGTCTATTCCATTGCCTCAGGGCTGGATTATCCGGGGGTAGGACCACAGCACTGTTATCTGAAAGATATCGAGCGGGTGCAGTATGAAACCGCCGATGACAGGGAATGCCTGGATGCGTTTATGACACTATCACGACTGGAAGGGATTATTCCGGCACTGGAAAGCGCACACGCCATCGCCTATGTCATGCGCATTGCACCAACTATGTCGAAACAGCAGAGCATTCTGGTTAATCTTTCGGGGCGGGGTGATAAAGACGTCGATTTTGTCGCCAGAAAACTTGGCCTGTAGATTATTCAAGCATAATCAAACACCAACAAAACTCCCGCTGGCAGAATCAAAGCGTAACAGATCGCCGCAAGTAATATCATAATACCAGCCATGCAACTGCAACCGCCCCTGTTTTACACTTTCTCGTATCCAGGGGAAGGTTTGTAGATTAGCCAGAGAAATTTCAATGGCTCCCCGTTCACAGGCACGAGCCTGTTCATCGAAGCTCTGTAAACCGGTCTGGGCAAGCGTACGTTGACGCGCCTGCGCTACGATACTCATCCATGAAGCGATAAATTTATCTTCAGGTCGATATGTCTGTGTACTCAGCAGCGAACGGATACCACCACAGCGGGCATGACCAAGAACAATAAGGTGCTCAACCTGTAACTCACAGACAGCAAATTGCAGCGCAGCACTGGTACCATGCCAGCTACCTTCCGCTTCACAGGGCGGTACCAGATTGGCAATGTTGCGGATCACAAATAAACCACCGGGTGAACTATCGGTAATGACGGCAGGATCAACCCGTGAATCACAGCAGGCAATCACCGCCACTTTGGGCGACTGTCCCTGCCGAGCAAGATCATTCAACCGCTTACGGTTCGCTTCGTAGTAACCACCTCGAAAACGGTGATACCCGGCAATAAGCTGCTCAATAGCCGCCATAGTCTACATCTCCACCTGCAAAAAATAAAATATCTATAGCCAAAATTAATCCGTTGGCCGCAGCACAATAAGTATTTATCAGTAATGATATGCCGCAGTCAAACCGATAGCGGCACTATCCCATGTGACTTTGTTTAACCGGGTCGCTCCCGTTGTGCCATTAATATCAATCTGTGTATCGGTACCGTTTTGCGTTGAATAACGGGAAATATAAAAACTTAACCCAACACGCCAGCGGCTGGTTACAGCATAATCGACCTTGCTACCAAGGCGCCAGCCAAAACCACTGGCAAGTTGAACAAAACTTAGCGGGTGTTGCAGATCTTTGCGCAGGTTCCAGTTTGCTTCCCCTCTGTAATTGAGCCATGCATAACGGGTCACCAGTTTTGCCTGCCAGCGGCTGTATTGCCAGTTGAAATCAATGCCCAGCCACGGACCATTCCAGCTTGCAGCGTACGTACTGTCTAACCCGGTTATCGACCCCAGCGGTTGAGCTACCACAACCGTACCGTTAATGGTGGCTGCCTCGGACACTGTCTGTATTCCATTGCGCATCTGCAATTTCTGGCGGTGGTAGGCATAACCCGCTAACGGGACAATGGATAGCTGCGTCGAAGGCATAACAAAGTGGTAACCCAGGCCGGCAGATAAGTCATCAGTACTACCGGCGCTGGCATCATTATGCGAACGCGACCACTCCTGAGTGCGGTTATTACCTGCATAATCTGAATCTTCATTATTCCCATCAACAATCTTTCCTGCCGCCACCGAACTATACAATACCACCCCGCTGTATTCCAGATTGAGGTGTAGCTGTGCCTGCAATATCTTAAGCTTGTTCCAGCGCAATTCGGATGCGATATTGGGGGTTGCTGTGCCGGTAATTTCATTGGCAATATTCCAGTTAAGACCATCTTCCCGATAAGCGGTATCCAGCCCAAAATCAAGCTGCACGGGAGCTGGGTCGGTGGCCGCTGCAACCATCGGCCAGCCAAGCAGTACAACTATTAGCGCCAACCATCTGTTACGCATTATTTTATGCCTATAAAATGTCTGTATTTTATGTAATGCCAAAAAGACGCCCCGCAAAAGCGGGGCGCCAGGCTAGTTTTATTGAACGCCAGTTTTGGGTTCGATAATCCTGTTGCGATTAATACTGCAACACCCCTTCTACAACACGTGGACCAGTAGTGACAGCTGGTTTATCTGTCCATTTTGTTGGTACCGCTGTCATAGCAGCCGATGTTGGCAGCACCAGGTTGGTCGAAATTCCCGCTGTACTCAGACCGGCTTTGGTACAGGCAGTGGCCGTGGCCCAGTCTGGAACCTGCTGTATCCCCATGGCACGTATCACATATTTAATACTATTACTGTCTGTTAACGATACGCCATCTTTCAGATTTACCGCAGAAAGCATCCAGCCATTACCATGTGAATCAGGCATTGTCGGGAAACCCTGTAGCTGAAAACCATCAAAGGTCAGTGGGAAAGTTTTGCCATTGTAGGTGGCAACACCATTGCGGTCATTGGCTGTTTTATGTGCATACTTAAATCTCAATGGCTGATCAAACTTAACCACCGAACCATTACTATTATTGGTAAACGTTACCATGGTATCCCATTGACCACCTGCCGAATAGCTATACTGCGTCACAGGTCCAGTAGTTGCACTGTTCCAGGGAGCCGTCGTCGATGTTGTTAACTGCCATATACTTACCTGATTAGAGGCACTGCCGGTAACAGCGTTGCCAGCGGCAGGATCAGTAACCGTAACAATTCCATTTGCTGAAGAGGCTGCAATATATTTATGAGAAGATGTACCAGGCGTCCAGCCTGAGGTCTGATCATAGTTTCCTGTAGCACCACCCACCGGGCAATTCGACCAGCAATAAAGTGCCAGTCCTCCAGAAACTGCAAGCACTGGATCACCACCGGAGACGGCCTCGGTAGAGGTTGTCTGTACAACGGTTGTTAGCGTCGTTGGGGTGTTTGCTGGCAACTGTAAGGATTCGCTATTACCGGAACCAAATGAATACACATTAATAGACAGAGGAGATAGATTAGTCCCAGAGGTTAAATCCTTAGTCGGGTTTAGAGGTGTTGCACTATAACTATTACTGCTGCTGTTAATAGTTGCCGTAGCGATCAGGCGACCGCTGATTTTATCAAAATGCACCTTGTAAGTTGTGGGTGTACTCTGACTGTAATCATTATACTGAAAATCGATGCCGGCAATATCAGCAATAGTCTGATTAATAGTCACCTGCTTGTCCAGACGACCGCTGGTAACATGCGCTGTCACCTTGCTGGTTGTGCCCGCTTTAAAATTATCCATTCTGTTTACAACGGCACCATCAGCTAGCGCCGTACCGTCATCTAGCCATGCACCCCAGGTACCGGCATAACCATGTTGACCGGTAGCAGTGGTAAATGGAAACCCTGTATTCAGCTTAACGCGTTGACCCGCCACTACCGCCTTACCTTTCACCGTAGCTGGCGCGGCATAATACAGTTTGTAGCGATAAACATGGTCAATGAATTTTGTACGATCCCTGCAGATACTGCTTGTTGTTCCATTTTTATCCTTACCAATATCGACATAACCGGTATTAAATGCCA
>CAYXNL010000081.1:0-3195 GCA_964466455.1 uncultured Thiotrichaceae bacterium | reverse complement strand
ATCCAGCGCCCGCTGACCTTCTACCTGTACCTCGGTACTGGCTCTATCGGTGGCATAAGCAGAGGTGGTCGGTGCCGTAAAGGCACGAACAGCTCCCGTAGACAGAGCCCGATAGGCCGCAGACACACCCGCCAGTGCCGCTACCGCATTACTATTAGTCTTGGATGTCAGCGGAGCGGCTGAAGATGGCAGTGTCACTGCCGCTGCCGCTACAACAGGTGTCGTTGTACCGCCGTTATTACTGGCAGCAGGCGTACCGCTGCCGCCACCACCACAGGCGGTCAAACCAACCGCCGTCAGTATGGCAAGTGTTATTCCTGTATATCTATGTTGCATTTCCATTACGAATCCCTCCCCGGGTTATTTCATATAAAAAGTTGTTTTTTACCGGATACAAATTGAGATGCAGCTATATCGCGGTAAATACCTTATCGTCAGCCAAATGCCTTTCTTTAATATATTGACGAAACTCAACGATGGCCTGGTTAAAGCGACCAGTCATCGTGCAGGAAAGTGGATAGATTCCCCGAAATGCTATCACCCTTTTCAGCAACCGTTGTTAAACTGAATTAACGCATGTATAAGCCTCGCCAAATACGCTAAAATCACTTCTTTTATCACCGCCTGTCAACCATGTCTGTTTATACCATCATTGAAGATACCGAGCTCAGGGACTTTCTGAGCCATTACCATGTCGGGCAACTAATTGATTACAAAGGCATTAGTGATGGTATTGAAAATACTAATTATTTTGTTAATACAGAAAAAGATGGTTGCCAGCAGCGTTTTGTGCTGACTATTTTTGAACAGCACCGTTTTGATGAGTTACAGTATTTCCTGAATTTGATGCACCACCTTGCTGATCATCAGGTACCCAGCGCGAACCCGGTGGCGGATAATAAGGGTGTTTATCTACGCATTTTCAATCACAAACCCATTGCGCTGGTGGAACGCCTGCATGGTAGCAGTATTAGTGAAACGACTATAAATCACTGTGCGCAACTGGGTACAGCGATGGGGAAAATGCATGCGGCCGGGTTGAGTTACACCGCCAAAATTAATAACCCGCGCGGCCCATTGTGGTGCCAGCAAACCGCCACAAAGGTAATGAAAAAACTCACCGCAGAGGAACAGGCCGTGCTCCGGGATGAGGTTGCTTTTCAGAAACACAAACGCGATGCCAGCCTGCCACACGGGGTGATTCATGCCGATCTGTTTCGTGATAATGCACTGTGGTACAACGCCAACGGCAGTGACTGCTTCAGCGGTATTATTGATTTTTATTACGCCTGTGATGATGCCTTGCTGTATGACCTGGCTGTGGCGGCCAATGACTGGTGCAGCAATAGCGACCACAGCCTGAACAAAGAGAAAGTAATCGCCCTGCTCGGTCAGTATCACCAATATCGGCCACTGCTGGCAGAAGAACAATATTACTGGCCAACATTATTACGTGCCGCTGCCCTGCGTTTCTGGTTATCACGTTTATACGATAAACATTCCCCCCGCAGCGGCGAACTGGTGCATACCAAAAATCCCGACCAGTTTAAAGCCATTCTCTGTGACCGTGTGCAGCAGCAGGATAATTATCTGCGTTACTGGCCTGCGCAAAATTAACACAACGACATGTTAGCCTGGAATCCACAGACGGTCGGCGTAAAACAGTCTGTGTTTTCGCGTATTTCGCTAATGAAATAAAGGAGAAAAAGATAATGCACAAGATGGTTCTTGTTCTTATAACTGGTATCCTGTTACCGCTACACAGCTTTGCCGCTGTCAAAGGTGTGGTTGATTATCCCTACATTGGTATCCAGTTCACCATTCCCGATGGCTGGCAGGGACAGGAGCAGACTAACAGTTACCTGATACTGTCTGCGGACAAAACCGGGTTTATCAGTCTGCTGGAAAACAATGCCCGACAACTTACACAGTTAACGCAGGAATTTGAGCATGGTCTTGTGGCAACGAATATACAACTGCAACGCAACGGCCCGGTTGAAACGCTACAAAATAAAAAAAAGATAAAAGGGATTGGCGCTGTTTTTAGCGGTCACCTTGATGGTGCAGCCGCCAAAGCCTATGTTATCAACCTGATTAATCCCTATGGTCACGGCATAACGATTGTAGCGGCCGCCCCCACCAGCCATTATACCGATGACTATAAAAAACTCGCCCGGAAAATCGCTGATAGTGTTATTTTTTCCCACCCGGAAACATCAACCCAGACCACCCGATGGGAAAAGAAACTATACGACCATCAGTTAACACACATAAAAAAACGTAACGACACAAACAATAATCAGGTTACAAAAATAACCTATAATTTTTGTCGAAATCATTCCTTACATTACGCATTTAACCACCACACTTCGACCGATGCCAGCAATCGTTTTTCATTCAGCCAATCTGCCGAAATGGGAGAAGGTCAGTGGCGTATTATCACCGACAGTCACGGTAAGGCACACCTGCAAACACGCCTGGATAACGACCATACAGACAGTTATATCATCAGTGCACAGGATGGTACTATTTACCTGAATAAAGAAGCGTATAAATCGGCAAAATCCCGCTATTGCCGTTAAAAATTATGAGATAACATTAGCCGCCTTTAGTTACTCTTTCATGCTGCTTTGTTGCAAGATTATAAATAGTTAACAAATCCTCTTCATCAATATCAACGAAGGTATCAATATGGCTCAATGCGTAGACAAAATCTTCATGATTTATTGGCTCATATTCTACAATATTAGCAGCAACGCTAGTTTCTTTAAGGTGCAGATGAGCCGGATACCGGCGCCATTTAAATAACCCATTAAAGAGAATAGCAACCAGTAAAATAGTCACCGTATTCAATAATATCGGCTTAAACTCGTAGCTATAACCCAGCTGATGCAATTTTTCCGAGCCGATAACCGCTGCCAGTGCCGTTGCACCACCGGGTGGATGAGTGCTACGTGTTAGATACATTACCCCAATGGCAAGACCAACACTGGCCGATGCAGCTACCGTAAAATTGGGAATCAGGTGCCAGCAGGCAACACCAACTACCGCAGACAGAGCGTGCCCCGCAAAAACATTCCATGGCTGAGAGAAAGGTACATGAGGTGCCGCAAACAGTAGCACCGCACTCGCACCCATAGATGGCACAATGAAAACAGCTACTCTGGGGTCAAGCAGCCAGTAACTTGTCATGAA
>CAYXNL010000080.1:0-8092 GCA_964466455.1 uncultured Thiotrichaceae bacterium | reverse complement strand
AAGAGTTAAGGCTGATAAAGTCAGTACAATGCTTGCTGATTTTCTGGCGATTGACTTTATAGCAATGGGTTTTCGGGATAACATTACAGCTCCTCCTGGTTGAGATTTTTTTGCTCGGATTTAATTGACAGATAAACGGTAAACCAACACTGGAAAAATGTGCTTGACTTACGTCAAGCTGAAATAGCAGTTTTTAAAAAAAGGGGAGGTGAATGACAAAAGGAGTTGATACAGATCAAGGAAATGTATTTTTATTAAAGACAAAGTCATTTTCTTGTTGTCCAACCAGCTTTTTCGGATTCTATAAATATTATGCAGATACAAGATCGAAATCCCATTAAAATGTTGCCATTATTACAGTCAGGTTTCCGACCGTTTTTTCTTGGTGCAATCATTTTTGCAATTATCGCTATGTTGATATGGACATCCGAGCTTTATTTTCACTGGCAGATTCCATTACAAACGATCAGCCGTGCTCAATGGCATGGTCATGAAATGATCTTTGGTTATACTTTTGCGGTAATCAGCGGTTTTTTGCTCACCGCAGTACAAAACTGGACCGGGCAAACAACCTGTAACGGTAAAACCTTACTGGTACTATTCCTGTTCTGGGTGCTATCACATGTTCTGGGTTTTTATCCCTATGCGTACTCAATGCCGGTTATATGGATCAGTAGTTTATTGTTTTACGTCACATTAATTAGCGTACTGACCCGAACTTTATTAAAAACACATAATAATCAGCAGTGGGGTGTTATTGGTAAACTGGTTTTGCTTGCGGGACTGGATATGTGGTTTTTAAGTATTGCAGCCGGTTGGCTACCCAATGGCCTAGCAAGTACTGTTTTATTGCTTTCCGTTTTCACGGTAATTGGCCTGGTCTTTGTTATGGGTGCACGGGTTATTCCCGGTTTTACAAAAAACACAATAAGCCACGCGGAAAATATTAAGGACTGGCCGCAGCTTGGTTATGTGTCACTATTGTTATATCTATGTTTTGTGGCGTCAGATATATTTCACTGGCAAATAGCCTTAATGATAAGCGGAGTTGTGTTAACCATTTTAAATATTGTCAGATTGTGGGGCTGGTATGATAATGAAATATGGAAAAAACCGTTAGTCTGGGTATTACATGTTGCCATCGCTTTTATTACGCTGGGTATATTTACCTACTCGACGAGCCATTACCTGCATGTATTACCGCATCTATCATTACATATGATGACCTATGGTGGCATCACAATGATTACTGCCGGGATGATAGCAAGAGTCTCTCTTGGACATACCGGGAGAAGTGTGTTTGAGCCGCCTGAAGATCTGGCCTGGGTTTTTATTCTGATTAGCGCCGGTGCAATTTGTCGTAGTATTTTCCCCATTTTCTGGATGGATTATTATTTCTACTGGATACTGGTCGCTCAGTTTTTCTGGATTGGAGCCTTTGTATTAATGCTGGGCTTTTATTTTAAACCACTGGTTAGCGCCCGACGTGATGGTAGTTTCGGTTAGAGAACCGTCAGGAAACCTTAATTTGTATAATTCTGAAATACCACATTAATAATGAGGTGGCGGTGTTTCATCTTTTTCATCCGCAAGCGGGGAACTCTGGGCTGCTTTTATCTTTTTATTCAGATACTCAAGCTGAATTTGTAGTGTATCAATTTCATTTCTCTGGGTAATAATAATCTGGTTTAACTGTTCCAGTGTATCCTCATTATGGGTTAAGCGGATTTCCAGTTCGGTTATACGTCTATCAAATTCAGAATTAGTCATCTTTATACCTGATTAATTTTCACCGTCATGCGGGTAGCGGCAGCGACTGCGACCGGCATCGCAATAAAATTGATAAAGGGGATACTGGTGAGTATAAAAATACCACATCCCAGTCCAAAAGCTCGCATACGGTTATGGCGATTGTACTGCCTTACCTCATTAAATAACTGACCACGGTTGGCCAGCGGGTAGTCGCTATATTCAAGCGCAAAAAACCAGGCGGCAAACAGTATCCATGCCAGTGGGGCAATAATATTAATAACCGGAATAATGGTTATAATTAACAGTGGAACCATCCACTTTATTGAATAGCCTATCTTTTTTATTTCTGCGGCAATGGTGCGAGCAACTAGTTTGACTATATTATCCGAATTAATATCAACGGGTTTTACACCAGTTAAATTTGCCTCAATACGTGAAGATAACAGGCTGTTAAACGGCGAAGCCACCAGGTTAGCAATTAAGGTAAAGCTATAATAGGTTATCAACGCGAATACAATAAAAAACAGAGGTTCAATCAGCCATTCAAGAAACCCCAGCCAGCTGGGCAGCACTTGCTGTACCCAGCCATCAATTTTATCCTTTAATAAGATAAAGGCACTGGTAAATAATACAGTATTTACCACAAACGGAATAATGACATAACGTTTAACGCCGGTTTGAAAAATTAAGCTAAATCCACTGAAACAATCAGCAAAACCTCTTACAAATGAAAACATGGTTACTCATTCTCGTTAAATTTTATTATTGATATGGCAGAAGAAGTCTGCCTCTACCCGTTATCCAGACCTTCATACAGACTTTCTTCAGGGGAGGTTTAGTTATTGCACATCCTGCTGCCAGCCCTGTTTTGCCAGCAGTGCACTGCCATAGCTGGCTTGTGTCTGTCTGGCAGAAACAACGGGAACCCCCAGTGTTAATTCGCGTATTTTACGCCATGCAGGATTATTATCTCCACCGCCACAGGTAAAAATTCGGTTTACTTTCACTGCACCCAGTTGTTCCAGCTTTTTATACCCCTGATATTCGATACAGCTGATTCCTTCAAGTATTGCCTGAAAAAATACCCGGTTATCATCGGGTCTGGGGCTTAAAACCGGCAGCTTGTTAGCATCATTAACAGGAAAGCGTTCGCCGCGCTCGATTAGAGGATAATACTGTAATCCGGTTGGTTGTCGGGGTTTCAGCTCATCTGTCAACGTATCAAGTTGCTGCTGAGTAAAAAAATGGCGCAACACATTCCCACCACTATTTGAAGCACCACCAACCAGCCAGTGTTTACCAAGCCGGTGGCTGTAAACGCCATAGTCGGGGGCAAATATCGGCGCATCGGAAATAAGTTTTATTACCAGTGTACTACCCAGTGAGGTCACTGCTTCACCAATATTATCAGCGCCCGTGGCAATAAAAGCGGCGATACTATCTGTACTGCCGGTAACAATCTGGCAATCGGCAGGCAATGACAGGAATGCCGCATGTTCTGCACGAATACGGGCAACCGAGGTTCCTGGTGGAAAGACCTCAGGTAATTGAGTGACGCCAATACCACAGTGAGTAATCCATTCCGGCCAGCAACGCCGGACAACATCATAACCCATTTTAAGACAGTTATTTTCATCACTGACAGGGTAGCGGCCACTCAGTTCAGCCAGTAACCAGTCTGCCTGATGAAGAAAAAAAGCTGTATCAGGATAACGTTGTTGCAGGGTGATTGCCTTAGCCAGTGAAGAGCTGGCACCGTGGGCAGCACACTCAGCAGGAGCAATACGGGCGATCAAGTTAGCCGCTTCTATACTTTGCTGGTCGTTATACATTAAGGCCCGTCCCAGCGGTTTGCCTTCTGCGTTACAGGCAATCACCGTGCTGGAGGTACCATCTATAGCAATGGCGCAAATATGATAGTGCGCTGTTATCTGCCCGACCAGCGTTTTTAATAATCGCCAACATTGTTTTTGCCACAGATGTGCATCCACTTCACAGTGACCATTTTTACTGGGCGATGATGGCAATGGCAGATGCTGGCAGATAATTTCTGTCGCGCACTCATCAATAACACTGGCACGTATTCCTGACGTACCAATATCAATACCAATAAAACTGTTTTTTGTTGCCATCAAGAGCTATGCAGGATGTGTTTATAACTAATAATATACATTAAATATAAATAGCATCTTACTGATTAATATGCCATATGCTATAAGATATTACTGATTAATACATGCTATTATCAGATTCTAACGAAATAGGGCAGAGCGGTAAGTGCAATACCGACAATAATCAATATAGCCAGATTAGTAATAAAAAAGGGATAGATAGACAAAAGAACGCCAACTATCAGGGGGATAATAGCCCGTTGTTTTTTTCCATAAATAAAGAATCCTACCCCGATTGAACTGAACAGCGTCCCCCACAGTAGAACAGATGTATTTCCCATAGCAAAATAGACCCATTACCATTATTGAATACGTTAAGTATAGCTGAATATATCCTGCTGGCAGAGATAAAAACTATGGCAGGGTAACGTTCTGTGGGGCTTGCCAGTTGGGGTTTTTGTGTTCTGCCACCACCGTAGTATAGATACCGCCACGCACCTTAAATTCAGCCGTTAGTCGCATAAAACGTGGTTCACAGGCGGCCACAAGATCAGACAGGATCTGATTGGTAACCGCCTCATGAAAAGCGCCTTCATCGCGAAATGACCAGATATACATTTTCAGCGCTTTCAGCTCAATACAACTTTTTTCCGGTACATATTCCAGATGCAGCGTAGCAAAATCGGGCTGCCCGGTTTTTGGGCACAGGCAGGTAAACTCCGGCATTTTAATACGAATGGTGTAATCACGTGCAAGTTGCGGATTATCAAATATTTCTAGCGTTTTTGAAGCTTGTGAAGGCATATAATAAACTCAATACAGACAGGTTAATCGAGTGGCTATTATAACCGAGAGGGCAGGTTGTCTCTTCAATTTGTTCGTTTTCATTTTTATCATTCGCATCTTTCGCAACCTGTTTTTTCTATTTATGATCTTACACATTATTTTTTGCAGCAAGCGGTGAGGAATCAAACTACTGGAGATTAAATCTCGCTACAATACGCCACATGGTTACCACCGACAAACATTCCGTATCTGATAGTAAAACCGAAACAGCATTCGATTACCAGGCGTTCTTAAAGAGCGTCACCACCAAACCCGGCGTTTATCATATGGTGGATGCAAATGACACAACCATCTATATTGGCAAAGCCAGAAATCTGAAAAAACGCCTCAACAGTTATTTTCGTCGCACGGGTCTGTCGCCAAAAACACGGGTGATGGTCTCGCATATTGATCACATTGATATCACCGTTACTCATACGGAAGGGGAAGCCCTGTTATTGGAAAGCAATCTTATCAAGGCTCGGCGCCCGCGTTACAACATACTAATGCGTGATGATAAAAGTTACCCTTATGTGTTTGTTTCTAATAAAGATAAATACCCTGGAATAAGCCTGCATCGAGGCGCGCAGAAAAAACGTGGTTTATATCTCGGCCCCTATCCGAATGCGGGCGCAGTACGTGAAAGTATTCATCTTTTACAGAAAATGTTTCAGATCCGTCAATGTGAGGATAGTACTTTTATGAATCGTTCACGCCCCTGCCTGCAGTATCAGATCAAACGCTGTACGGCACCCTGCGTGTCGTATATCAGTGAGCTGGCATATAAAAAAGACATCAGCCATGCAATCCTGTTTTTGCGGGGAAAAAGTGAGCAGATTATTAACGAACTGGTCGCAGATATGGAGAAAGCGGCGGCGAAACAGAATTTCGAAAAAGCAGCGGTATATCGTGATCAGATTATCAATATGCGCAAAACAAGCGAACGTCAGAATATCAGTACGGATAAAGGTGATATTGATATTATTGCCTGTAGCAGTGAAGCCGGGCAGGCCTGCGTAACCATCTTCTATATTCGTCATGGACAGAATCTGGGTAACCGCTGTTTTTATCCGAGCCTGCCGGACGCAATGGACGGCACACAAATTTTATCTGCCTTTATTCCCCAACTGTATTTGAAGCGCGAAGTACCCGCAGAAATCATCTTATCAGCAGATTTACCCGAATCTACGCTAATTGAACAGGTGCTTGGCGAACATTCGGGCCACAAAGTTAAACTCAGCAGCCATGTGCGCGGACAACGTGCCCGCTGGCTGGAAATGGCAGTCAGCAATGCCGACACTGCGCTGAAAACAAGGCTAATTTCACGCAGTGGGTTATTAAAGCGATTTGAAGCACTACAGGAAGTATTACAACTGGACAACCTGCCGTTACGACTGGAGTGTTTTGACATCAGCCATACCCAGGGGGAATCGACCGTGGCATCCTGTGTCGTTTTTACCCCGGAAGGCGCATTTAAAACCGATTACCGGCGTTACAATATCAAGAATATTACCGGCGGTGATGACTATGCTGCAATGAGACAGGCCTTGCAGCGGCGCTACCGAGCGGGTCAAAAAGCAGAACACAAACTGCCGGATCTATTATTTATTGATGGCGGTAAAGGACAACTCAGGCAGGCCATTGAAGTTTTTGAGCAACTGGAAATTGAATCAGTATTATTAATCGGTGTCGCAAAAGGAGAAGGCAGAAAAGCCGGCCTGGAAAAACTGGTATTCAGTGATGGCCGAGCTGATTTATATCTCACCATAGAATCGGCTGCGCTGAATCTGGTTTTGCAGGTACGCGATGAAGCACACCGCTTTGCCATTAGTGGACATCGGGCGCAGCGTGCAAAAAAACGCCGGGTATCCCCACTGGAAGATATTACCGGACTCGGCCCCAAACGCAGACAGTCACTGTTAAAACATTTTGGTGGTATTCAGGGTATTACCTCAGCCGGTGTAGAAGACCTGTTACAGATTCATGGTATCAATAGAAAACTGGCGCAGATGGTCTATGACCGTTTCCATGTCGACAATTATTAATCGTACAAATAAAAAGGCGAACAGTAATACCGGCTATCGCTGTAGTCGCAGCCATGCAGCTCTGTTAAAATGCAGCGTTTCCTCAACATTCTGAACGATGAATATACCCAATATTTTAACCCTGTTTCGCCTGTTAATGATCCCGGTATTCGGCGTAATTTATTATCTGCCCTTTAGCTGGGCGACCACGGTTGCGGCGCTCATTTTCTGGGTTGCTGCGATAACAGACTGGTTTGATGGGTACCTGGCGCGAAAATTAAACCAGCAATCAGCACTGGGGGCTTTTATCGACCCGCTGGCCGATAAGTTAATGGTTATTACCGCGCTGATTCTAATCCTTAGCAAACATGCCGATAATAACTGGCTGGTTGTTTCTGTGCTGATTATTATTGCACGCGAAATCACCATCTCCTCCCTGCGTGAATGGATGGCGCTACGCGGCAAAAGTAACGAAGTTGCGGTGTCGTTCTTCGGTAAGGCAAAAACAGTGGGGCAGATGTTTGCTCTGTGGATTTTGATTTATCAAAACGATGTATTCGGCATGCCAACTTTTCTTATTGGCGTTGGTTTTCTGGTATGGGCGGCATTTCTCACCCTGCTTTCACTGGCAATCTATCTGTACTCAGCCTGGGGAACCATCAGGGATGCGAGCTAAAAATGCAACCTGGTCAATGCCACAGATAATGACCATGCCAATGAGTACCATATCAATAGAATGTTCATGTTTTTGAAATATTTATCTTGACACGGTGGCCCGCATGAATAGAATAGCTGCCTGCTTGAAGCACGAACAGCTATTTCATTAGAAATAACAGCCGTTAGCGACAGGCAAAGCTGGATATTTTCGCAAAGTCAGTTAAAATTGCCCTGTGAAATTGATCTTTAGTATGCTTAGAGCGGGTGTAGCTCATTTGGTAGAGCGGAACCTTGCCAAGGTTCAGGTAGTCGGTTCGAGACCGATCACCCGCTCTAAGCGTATTAAAATAGCTGCAAAGCAGACTGACTAACCCTGTAAGCCCAACGCTCGGGTGGTGCAGGGTTTTTTGTTTTCAGGGGTTGTTTATGTCGCTTGCTGAATATGGATAATGCAGTAAAATTTCAGGTGTAATAAAAAACCTGCGAAGAGCAGATAGTTATGGCGGGATAGCAAAGTGGCCATGCAGTTGATTGCAAATCAATCTACCTCGGTTCGACTCCGGGTCCCGCCTCCATTTTTTTCTGTTTGATCCCACATTAAACAGGTATAAACCACCGCTTAACCCAGGTGGCGTTGTGGTAGACAATCGGTTGCAAAACGATCTGATCCAGGCGCAGTAGAAAGAATAGGGTGTAAGAAGATAGTCATCTGCCCAGGTGGCG
>CAYXNL010000079.1:5530-8147 GCA_964466455.1 uncultured Thiotrichaceae bacterium | reverse complement strand
ATGGCAGCCTGAATGGCAGAATTTGCAAAAGAAATATCCCCGGTAAACCTCGAAGATGAAATGCGGCAGTCCTATCTGGACTACGCCATGAGTGTGATCGTTGGTCGCGCTCTGCCCGATGTTCGAGATGGTCTGAAACCCGTGCATCGTCGTGTTCTTTATGCGATGAATGTGCTGGGTAACGACTGGAATAAAGCCTATAAGAAGTCAGCCCGTGTGGTCGGTGATGTGATTGGTAAATATCACCCGCATGGCGATACCGCCGTGTATGACACCATTGTTCGTATGGCACAGCCATTTTCTCTGCGTTATATGTTGGTTGATGGCCAGGGTAACTTCGGTTCGGTCGATGGGGATGCACCGGCAGCAATGCGTTATACCGAAGTGCGGATGGCCAAAATTGCCCATCAGTTGCTTGCCGATCTGGATAAGGAAACGGTTGATTTTGCCGAAAACTACGATGGTTCAGAGTCCGAGCCGGTAGTAATGCCTACTCGCGTACCGAATATGCTGATAAATGGTTCCTCCGGTATTGCCGTGGGCATGGCAACAAATATGCCGCCGCATAACCTGGGCGAAGTTATCCGTGCCTGCCTGGCATTAATTGATGAACCGGATTTAACCATTGATGCGTTAATGCAATATATTCCGGCCCCGGATCTGCCTACGGCTGGTTTTATTAACGGTGTTAAAGGTATTCGTCAGGCATATAAAACCGGACGTGGTCGGATGGTCATGCGTTCACGCGCCGAGATTATCAGCAATGAAAAGAACGGCAAACAGACTATTATCGTCAGTGAAATTCCCTATCAGGTAAACAAGGCGCGATTAATTGAGCGCATTGCCGAACTGGTGAAGGAAAAACGCATTGAAGGTATTTCCGCTTTACGTGATGAATCCGACAAGGATGGTATGCGTATTGTGATCGAACTGCGCCGCGGCGAAGTCGGTGAGGTGGTTTTAAATAATCTGTATTCACAGACGGCTATGCAGACGGCGTTTGGTATTAATATGGTGGCACTGGTTGAAGGGCAGCCTCAGCTACTTAATCTGAAGCAGATTCTTGATGCCTTTATCCGTCATCGTCGTGAAGTTGTCACCCGTCGAACAATTTTTGAATTACGTAAGGCCAGAGCCAGAGCGCATTTATTAGAAGGCTTGGCGGTGGCGCTGGCTAATATTGATGACATCATTGCGATGATTAAAAAATCACCCAGTCCGGCAGTAGCCAAAGCCGCTTTGATCGACTATATCTGGGCACCGGGTATGGTGGTGGATATGGTGAAACGGGCGACTGAGGATGCGGATATTTCTGCCTCACGTCCGGAAAATCTAGATCCACGTTTCGGTCTGAAAGAGGATGGCTATCATCTTTCAGAGGCTCAGGCTCAGGCAATTCTTGAGCTGAAACTGCACCGTTTGACTGGTCTTGAACAGGATAAAATAGTTAATGAATTCAAGGAAATACTAGATATTATTAAGAAGTTAATTGAAATACTGGCTAATCCGGATCGGCTGATGCAGGTGATCCGCGAAGAGTTAATAGAAATAAAAGAAAATTTCAATGATGAGCGCCGCAGTGAAATTATTGCCGATCAGCTAGACCTTACCATGGAAGACCTGATTACCGAAGAGGATGTAGTGGTAACGTTCTCTCACGATGGTTATGCCAAAGCGCAGTCACTGGATGTTTACAATACCCAACGTCGTGGTGGGCGGGGCAAATCAGCCGCCGCAGTGAAAACAGAAGATTTTATCGAAAATCTTTTTATCGCCAATACGCACGATACGCTTTTATGTTTTTCCAGCCGTGGCAAGGTTTACTGGTTGAAGGTTTATCAGTTACCAATGGCCGGGCGCGGTTCGCGTGGCAAACCCATTGTGAATTTACTGCCGCTGGAAAATAATGAGCGTATTAATGCGGTTTTGCCGGTCCGTCAGTATGATGAAAACCAGTTTGTATTTATGGCTACCAGCAGTGGTACGGTGAAGAAGACAGCGCTGTCCAATTTTTCTCACCCACGTACATCTGGCATTATTGCCATTGATTTGCGTGGTGACGATAAACTGGTTGAAGTGGTAATTACCGACGGTTCCCGCCATATTATACTGTTGTCGGATGCGGGTAAGTCTGTACGTTTTGCCGAAACCGATGTGCGGGCAATGGGGCGCACTGCGGGAGGCGTTCGCGGCATGCGACTGGCTGAAGGGCAGCAGGTAATCAGCATGATTCTGGTGGAAGATAATGGTTCGGTACTCACTGCCACCGAAAATGGCTTTGGTAAATGTAGCCATATTGAAGATTACCCACTAAAAGGTCGGGGTGGTCAGGGCGTGATTTCCATTCAGACCAATAGCCGTAACGGTAAAGTCGTTGGCGCTGTACAGGTTCAGCCGGACGATGAGATCATGATGATTACTAATAACGGCACGTTGGTACGCATCAGTGTTGCCGATATCAGCGTCATGGGCAGAAATACACAGGGCGTTCGTCTGATACGTCTGACCAATAGTGAAAGGCTGGTCGAACTGGCAAAAATTGACGGCCTGGAAGAAGATCTGTCTGCTGACGAAACCACTGAGTGATAATACTGAGTAATAATACTGAGTAATAATA
>CAYXNL010000079.1:0-5430 GCA_964466455.1 uncultured Thiotrichaceae bacterium | reverse complement strand
AATATTCAGTATAAATATTACTGTTGCGCCCTCACCCAACCCTCTCCCAGAGGGAGAGGGGGTTAACATGATAACAGTGATAATATAAAAATTAAGTGTATTGTTATCATTTAGATAAATTAATAAGTTAATGTAAATTATTATTAACGTTTTCCTGTGAGAAAAGTATGAGTAGAGTATATAATTTTAGCGCCGGACCAGCAGCATTGCCACAGGCAGTACTGGAACAGGCTCGGGATGAAATGCTGGACTGTCATGGTTCCGGTATGTCGGTTATGGAAATGAGCCACCGAGGAAAGGATTTTATGTCGATAGCGACAAAAGCCGAGGCTGATTTACGCAGTCTGATGGCGATTCCGGATAATTACAAGGTGCTGTTTCTACAGGGAGGGGCCAGCAGCCAGTTTGCCATGGTGCCGATTAATCTACTCAATGGTAAAACGTCTGTCGACTATCTGCTTACCGGCCAATGGTCAAAAAAAGCCATTGCCGAAGCCAGGCGTTATGCGCAGGTGGCGCTAATCGCCGATACTACTGAATCAAAATTTACCGCTGTACCGGATGCAGACAGTCTTCAGTTCAATCCCGATGCCGCCTATGTACACTACACCCCGAATGAAACCATTGTCGGTGTTGAATTTCCCTATGTGCCGCAAACCGGTGCCGTACCACTGGTCGCTGATATGTCATCCACCATTCTGTCGCGGCAGATAGATGTTAGTCAGTTTGATATTATTTATGCCGGGGCGCAGAAAAATATCGGCCCTGCCGGCTTAACCATTGTGATTATTCGTGAAGACTTAATCGGTCATGCCATGTCTTCCATGCCGACGATGATGGATTATAAAACACATGCAGATAACGGTTCCATGTACAACACGCCACCAACCTATAGCTGGTATATGGCCGGTCTGGTCTTTGCCCAGATTCTGCAGCAGGGTGGATTGTCTGCGATTGAAGCAATGAATCAACGCAAGGCCGAAAAATTATACACTGCTATTGATTCTTCCGATTTTTATACGAACCCGGTTGATGTTGAGTGTCGTTCGTGGATGAATATCCCATTTATTCTGGCGAATGCTGAACTCGATGCCGGTTTTCTGCAACAGGCTGCCAGTAATGGTCTGACTTCATTGAAAGGTCATCGCTCTGTTGGTGGTATGCGCGCCAGCATTTATAATGCCATGCCGGAAGCCGGTGTGGATGCGTTGATTGATTTCATGCAGGAGTTTGAACGTACACAAGGTTGAACGAGTTTTAACTTACATAACCTGAAACGTTAATCCATCCATCTGAACCTCTGGAAACCTGTCATGTATAACATTAAAACCATTAATAATATTTCCCGCAAAGGGCTAAGTCGTCTGCCTGAAGATCACTACCATGTTGACCCGGATATAGAAAACCCCGATGCGATTATTCTGCGTTCACAAAAACTGCATGATATGGAAATTCCGACAAATCTGCTCGCGGTAGGCAGGGCAGGAGCGGGTACCAATAATGTTCCGGTTGAACGTCTTGGTGAAGCGGGTGTGGTCGTGTTCAATGCCCCCGGTGCCAATGCTAATGCGGTCAAGGAACTGGTAATTGCCGGTATGTTGCTGGCCTGTCGCAACATCTGCCAGGCCTGGCAATACGCGGCGAATGTGGCAGGCAGTGATGAAGAACAGAGCAAGGCGGTGGAAGCCGGAAAAAAACAGTATGTCGGTTATGAATTGCCGGGTCGTACATTAGGTGTTGTGGGGCTGGGAGCCATTGGCGTGCAGATCGCCAATGCAGCCATCGCGCTGGGCATGCGTGTTATCGGTTTTGACCCCACCATTACGGTGAGAAGTGCATGGAAACTGTCTTCTGCCGTGGAGGAAATGGGCAGTGTGGAAGAATTAATCAAACAGGCAGATTTTGTTACTTTCCATGTGCCGCTAATTGACGCAACAAAAAATCTGTTAAATGCACAGAGTCTGGCGACGATGAAGGATGGCGTGGTGGTGCTTAATTTTGCCCGTCATGGTATTGTTAATGACGATGACGTACTGGTGGCTATTGAATCCGGTAAGGTCGGTGCTTATGTCTGTGACTTTCCCTCCGCCACATTAAAAAATAACCCTCGGGTGATTACTTTGCCGCATCTCGGTGCTTCAACCGTTGAAGCAGAAGAAAACTGTGCCATAATGATTGCCGACCAACTGAAAGAGTTTCTGGAAAATGGCAATATTCGCAATTCAGTCAATTTTCCCCCGGTAAAACTGCCCCGTGGCGGTAAAACGCGTATCGCTATCAGCCATAAAAACAGGCCGGATATGATTGCAAAAGTTTCCAGCACAGTTGGTGAAGCTGGCTTTAATATTCATCACCTGCGTAATGAATCAAAAAAAGATCTGGCCTATACGCTGATGGATATCGAATCTAAAGTTGATGAGACTTTAATTAATAAAATTACAGCTGTTGAAGGTGTGCTGAAAGCGCGTATTGTTTAAATTTTTGCTGCTATGACTGATACAGACCCTTTAGCTGACATGCGTCAGCGTATTGATGACATTGACCGGTCAATTCAACAACTGGTGTCTGAACGTGCCCGTTGTGCGGCGAAAGTAGCGCAGATCAAACAGCAGCAGGGGGAAACCGGTCACTTTTACCGCCCTGAACGTGAGGCACAGGTTTTACGGGCGGTGATGGAACGTAATGATGGCCCTCTGCCGGACGATACCATTGCCGGTATTTTTCGTGAAATTATGGCTGCCTGTCTGGCACTGGAAAAACCTCTGCAGGTAGCCTTTCTTGGTCCGGAAGGCACCTATTCACATGCGGCCGCCTGTAAACATTTTGGTCATTTAATCGAAATCCAGTCGGCCACGACTATTGAAGAGGTTTTTCGGATGGTTGAATCCGGTGCGGCCGACTTCGGTGTAGTACCGGTAGAAAATTCAACGGAAGGAGTGATTAATCACACGCTGGATTTAATGATGAATTCCACGCTCACCATCAGTGGCGAGGTAGCGCTGCGTATTCGTCATAATCTGCTCAGTCAAACCGAATCGCTCACGGCGATTAAACGGGTGTATTCACATCAGCAATCACTGGCGCAGTGCCGTTTGTGGCTGGATCGGCATTTGCCTGATGCCGAACGTGTTGCACTCAACAGCAATGCGGAAGCGGTGTTGCTGGCCAAAGAGCAGGTGGGTACGGCTGCGATTGCAGGTGAAATGGCAGCTTCACTCTACGATATACCGATACGCAGGGTGGATATTGAAGATGAACCGACCAATACCACACGTTTTATTATTATTGGTCACTATCAGGCACCAGCAAGTGGCAATGATCGTACCAGCCTGCTGGTGTTCGCGCATAATCGGCCGGGGTCACTGTATGATCTGCTGAAACCGCTGGCAGAGCGAAAAATCAGTATGAGTAATATTGAATCGCGACCCTCACGACGTGATGTCTGGGAATATGTCTTTTTTATTGATGTTAATGGTCACCATGACGATGAAATTCTGCGCCAGGCAATTACTGAAATTGAAGCGTCTTCAGCCATGGTTAAAATACTTGGCTCCTATCCAAAAGCAGTACTGTAAAAAATTGCTCTATTGTGAAAGGGTGTATTAAGCCATTATGACTGCTAAATTTATTTCACTTGCCACGCCCGGTGTCCAGAAACTGAGACCTTATCAGCCGGGGAAACCCGTTGACGCACTGGAGCGTGAACTGGGGATCAGCCATTCTATCAAGCTGGCTTCTAATGAAAACCCGCTGGGACCGAGTCCGCTTGCCCTTGCCGCAATACAAAAGCAGTTAGCGAACATTCATTTTTATCCTGATGGCGGTGGGTTTGAATTAAGCCGGAAGATTGCGCAGCATAATCAGCTTGATGCTAATCGCATAACACTGGGCAATGGCTCCAATGATATTCTGGAACTGGTAACACGTGCCTATTTAACCCCGGCTGATTCTGCTGTTTTTTCCGAACATTCTTTCGCGGTGTATCCGCTGGTGGTGCAGGCAGTGGGGGCGAGGGCGAATGTAGCCAGGGCATTGCCAGAGTCAGATAAAACCATGCCCCTGGGGCATGATCCTGATGCGTTGTTTGACAGTATTGATAAAGATACTCGTATTATTTTTATTGCTAATCCGAACAATCCCACCGGCACCTGGCTGACAGATAAACAGTTGCTAAGCTTGTTTGAACGTATTGATTCAAGCATTATTATGGTGCTGGATCTTGCCTACGTCGAATATATGGATGCATCTTTACAGTCAGATATTCCTGCCCTGCTACAGCGGTTTCCCAACCTGGTGATTACCCGTACTTTTTCTAAAGTGTATGCACTCGCAGGCTTACGTATTGGCTATGCTATGAGTCACCCGGATATTGCCAATGTACTCAATCGGGTCAGGCAGCCATTTAATACCAACTCACTGGCGCAGGCCGGTGCCCTGGCTGCATTGAGTGATACCGAACACCTGGCAAAAAGTATCACCATGAACAATGCCGGTAAAAATCTGTTCGAATCGGCGTTTACTAAAATGGGTCTGCAAACCCTGCCGACTATGGGTAATTTTATTTCCGTCAATGTGCAGTGTGATGGGCTGGCTTTATATGAACGTTTATTAAGACGGGGAGTGATCGTGCGACCGGTGGCTAATTATCAGATGCCTGAATACCTGCGTATTACCATTGGTAGCGAAGCGCAGAATCAGCGTTTGCTGGCAACGCTGTCAGAGGAACTTAACAAATGACACGAATTAATACGCTCTGTGTTATCGGCACTGGTTTAATTGGCGGCTCCCTTTGTCTGGCATTAAAGCAGCAGCACTATTGCGGTCAGATTATTGGTGCCGGGCGCAGTGAGCAGACGCTGCAAAGCGCGCAGCAGTTAAATATTATTGACCAGTATTCGCTGTCGATAGCCGCTGGCGTTGCGCAGGCAGATATGGTTGTTGTTGCCACCCCACCCGGTGCCATGCAAAGTGTCTTTGAGCAGATCAAACCCGCGTTAAAGGACACCGCTATAGTAACGGATGCCGGCAGCGTCAAGCAGCAAATCCAGCGGATTGCCGAGCAGATATTTGCCGGTGCAGCCGATCGTTTTGTCGCCGGTCATCCCATTGCCGGTACGGAAGACAGTGGCCCGCAGGCAGCTTTTAGCGAACTCTACCAGCAACGCCGGGTGATTTTAACGCCCGCTAAAAACACCCGGCAAACCGCCATAGATCAGGTAACCGCGATGTGGCAGGCGGTGGGCGCAAATGTCGAAACCATGGATGCAGCCCATCATGACAAAGTGCTGGCAGCAACCAGCCATCTCCCCCATGCACTGGCCTATGCGTTGGTAGACTGTTTACAGTCGATGGATGATATTGATGAGGTCTTCCGTTTTGCTGCCGGTGGTTTTCGCGACATCAGTCGCATTGCCTCCAGTGATCCGGTGA
>CAYXNL010000078.1:0-8354 GCA_964466455.1 uncultured Thiotrichaceae bacterium | reverse complement strand
CCTACTACGAAACTCTTTCACTTTCCTGTACAATACAGCGCAATTTTCCGTCTTGGCAGACTTAAAATAGCGAACAGCTAATTCCACGTACCTTCAAAGACCATAGTAAAGTGAATAGACAGGTTAAGGTACAGGCAAAATCCATTTACAAAATGTTAAATAACGCGTGGTGCGATAACCGCCACATTAGTGATTACTCAGGAGACTCCTTATGATTAAACCCCATGGTTCTGATGAACTGAACCCTCTTTTTGTCTACGACACAGCCCGCAATGAGGCCCTGAAAAAGGAAGCAGAAGGTCTGAAATCTATACTGGTCAGCTCTGCAACTGCGGCAAATGCCGTGATGCTGGGTGCCGGTTATTTTAACCCGCTGACCGGCTATATGAATAAGGCAGACGCATTATCTGTTGCCAAAGATATGAAAACAACCTCCGGTCTGTTCTGGCCAACACCCGTTTTGAATATGGTTCCTGACGCTGAAGGAATCAGTGCCGGCGACCGCATTGCATTAAAAGACCCGAATGTTGATGGCAATCCAATTCTGGCTGTGATGGATGTTGAAGCAGTAGAGGAATTCAGTGACAATGATATGGCAATGATGAGCAAGGAGATCTACCGGGCGAAAGAGGGTGAAGCTCATCCCGGCGTAGAAACCTTTAATGCACAGGGCAAAGTCTGCCTGTCGGGGCCGATTCAGGTACTGAACTTCTCCTATTTCCAGTCCGAATTCCCGGATACTTTCCGCACTGCGGTCGAAATTCGAAATGATATTGCCGAGCGTGGCTGGGAAAAAGTAGTCGCTTTTCAGACCCGCAACCCGATGCACCTGGCACACGAAGAATTGTGCCACATGGCAATGGATCGTCTGGGTTGTGACGGTCTGGTCATTCACATGCTACTTGGTAAGCTGAAACCAGGTGATATCCCCGCTCCCGTTCGCGATGCGGCTATCCGTAAAATGGTGGAACTGTATTTCCCTGAAAACAGTGCCATGGTAACCGGTTATGGTTTTGATATGCTATATGCAGGACCTAAAGAGGCCGTATTACATGCTGTATTCCGTCAGAATATGGGCGCCACCCATTTCATTATTGGCCGTGACCATGCTGGCGTTGGTGACCACTACGGCGCTTTCGATGCTCAGGAAATTTTTGACAATGAAGTTCCTGAAGGCGCTCTGGAAATCGAGATCTTCAAGGCTGACCACACTGCTTATTCCAAAAAACTGAATAAAGTAGTCATGATGTGTGAAGCCCCCGACCATGAAAAAGAAGACTTCATTCTGTTATCAGGTACCAAAGTACGCGAAATGCTTGGCCGAGGCGAAGCGCCACCAAAGGAATTCTCACGCCCTGAAGTAGCTAAAATTCTGATTGATTACTATCAAAGTCTGAACAGGTAATACAGCAGTCTGTTACAAAAACGGCATTATCTATCGGGAAATCTGAATAGACAATGCCGTTTTTTATGCGGCAACCTCACCCTGGCATGGGGACAAAAGCAACTTCATCACCGTGTTCAATCAGGGTATACGGTTTGCTAAACTGTCTGTTTACCGTCACCTGCAAACGACTATCATCAAACGCCTCCCGCCAACGCTGACCACGCCTGCGCATCCATACCAGCAATGTTTTTACATCCGTTACCGAATCAGGAATCACCACCTCCTCTTCATCCTTGCCTGAAATCCTGGCCAGTTGAATAAAATAAACCAGTTTTATTACTACCTGCCCCCGATCATCGGTGGCTCTTTCTTCTCCACGATTTAAATCATGCTTTTCCAGCGCTAACAGATATTTTTTCCAGTTGGTTTCATAATTTCTACCTAAGTCATACAGTGTACGCCAGGAATAGATTCCGGTATTGTGACCATCATCAAAGGAAATTTTAATCGCATAGCTTCCCTGCGGTTCCAGCAGTGTGATATTGACCCGCTCCTTACCATAGACCAGTTTTTTCATTATCTTTACTTCTGCGGCAGTTGAAAATACACGCAGGTATTCACTGGGGTAGTGAAATCGAAAGCCATCTGTAAAGGCAATTTCCAGCAAACGTGATTTCTGGTGCAGATTAATTTCTGTTGGTAGTATGTTTTCTTCCGCCGAAGCAGAATCTAAAGCTGGATCTTTATGGTTCATGGTTATATCGCAAAAAAATATAATTTTATTTATTACTCTACCGGTAGAATTACCCTGCATGGGTACAGTATGCACTAACCGAGAATGATTATCAATTACTTATCTTCCGCGATACGTCGTATATCATTGTTTTTAAAGGTCTATAAAATAATATACTACATCATAAAAAAAACTTATTGTAACCATAATATTACTGTTTGGTATTTCGCATAACAAGCGTTATTCTGCACCGCAGTTAATGCCTGCGCGGATTGCATTTTAACCTGATTTAGGCATAGAATATGTGCCCCGCTTCCAATGGGCTCAAGATTTGAAGCAGGCCACCGATGCGATGCTAAATTGATGTATAAAAACATCAGGCATCGGGCATCATCAACATTAATACAGATTTACTGCACAAAAAAATACCGCCCGGTAACATAGTGAAGTGGTATTTTTGTGAGCAGGAAAAACACCGCCCTTATTGGCGATGCTAGAAATTTCGATTCTTTTGTAAGGCTTTTGGCCATAGAAGATGAGGAAAGTAGCAATCAATGGTCACTGCTTATTATGGATGACTCTCGATTTAACTACAGCAATTGCAATTGCATAACTACAACTCCAGGAGTTAATAATAATGCCTACTTTTGTACGTACAGAAAAGTGTGATGGGTGTAAAGGCCAGGACCGTACGGCCTGCATGTACATCTGCCCACACGATCTGATGAAACTTGATAAGGATGGTTCTGACACCGGTCACGCCATGAAGTCATATAACCAGGAACCTGATCAATGCTGGGAATGCTATTCCTGCGTTAAGATCTGCCCTCAAAACGCAATCGAAGTTCGTCACTATGCTGATGTCGTTCCACTGGGCGGTTCTGTGCAACCTCTGCGTGGTACAGACTCAATCATGTGGACCATCAAGTTCCGTAATGGCAACATGAAGCGTTTCAAATTCCCAATTCGTACTACCCCTGAAGGTTCTATCGAGCCTTATGCAGGTAAACCTGAAGCTGACATGGCTAAAATCGAAGAGAACGGTTTTTTCTGTCAGGAAAATGGTTACCGTATTGGCGACCCTAGCGAATTAATCCGTAAATAATTTATTTAAGAGGCTAAAATAATGGCTGAATTTGGAAATCCAGATGTCATTGAAGAAACCGTAGACATACTGTTAATCGGTGGTGGTATGGCCTGTTGTGGCGCTGCATTTGAAATCATGCAGTGGGCAAAAGGTACAGACCTTAAAATTAAACTTGTAGATAAAGCTGCTATGGATCGCTCTGGTGCGGTCGCGCAGGGCTTATCTGCTATTAACACATACATTGGTCCTGAACAGGATCCAGCAGACTATACTCGCATGGTTTCAAACGACCTGATGGGCATTACCCGTGATGACCTTGCTTATGACGTAGGCCGTCACGTTGACGAATCCGTCCACCTGTTTGAAGAATGGGGCCTGCCTATCTGGAAAACAGATGAGAATGGTGAACGTTTTGATGGTTCTAAAGGCATGACTCCACTGAAAGATGGTGGTAAGCCCGTACGTTCTGGTAAATGGCAAATCATGATCAACGGTGAGTCATACAAATGGATCGTTGCAGAAGCAGCAAAAAAAGCACTGGGTGTAGAAAACATTCAGGAACGTGTTTTCATCGTTAAGCTGGTTAATGATAAGAATGATCCATCACGTATTGCAGGTGCTGTTGGTTTCTCTACCCGTGAAGATAAAATTCACATTTACAAAGCCAAAGCTATTCTGTTAGCTGCTGGTGGCTGTGTAAACCTGTTCCGTCCCCGCTCTGTTGGTGAAGGTCAGGGTCGTGCATGGTATCCAGTATGGAACTCCGGTTCTACCTACTCAATGGCTGCTGAAGCTGGTGCTGAACTGACACTGATGGAAAACCGTTTCGTTCCAACACGTTTCAAAGATGGTTACGGCCCTGTCGGTGCATGGTTCCTGCTGTTTAGAGCACAGGCTACTAATGCATTTGGCGAAAATTACATGACACGCAACAAGGAAATGCTGGATGACTATCCTCCTTATGGTCAGGCTGCCGTACCGGCATCCTGTCTGCGTAACCACCTGATGCTGAGAGAAATGAAAGAAGGTCGCGGTCCTATTTATATGGACACAGTGTCTGCTTTGGCTAAACTGCGCGAGACACTGTCTCCACGTGAAGTGAAGCATCTGGAAGCAGAAGCATGGGAAGACTTCCTTGACATGTGTATTGGCCAGTGTGGTATCTGGGTTGGTGAAAACATTGAACCTGAGAAGAAAAACTCAGAATTAATGCCTACCGAACCTTACCTGTTAGGCTCACACTCAGGTTGTTGTGGCATCTGGGTTTCTGGCCCGACTGATCTTGGTGCGCCAACAGATGAAGGTCTGGGCGAAGGTATTCCTGATCACCTGCCATCTGGCTGGAACTGGGGTTACCGTGGTATGACAACAGTTGGTGGTTTATTCACAGCCGGTGACGGTGTTGGTGCTTCCGGTCATAAATTCTCTTCAGGTTCACATGCTGAAGGTCGTATGGCAGCCAAATCAATGGTTAAATACTGCCTGGATAATGCTGATTTCACCCCCGAACTGGATACATCTGTTGATGACCTGGTTGCTGAAATCTATCAACCAGTTAAAACTTACCTTGAATTTAAGGACTACACCACTGCAATTGATATTAACCCTAACTATATTACTCCAAGAATGCTGCAATTCCGTCTGCAGAAAATTATGGATGAATATGTTGCCGGCATTGCAACTTACTACACAACCAACACAGAAATGTTGAAAGTTGCTGGTGAGAAGATGGACATGCTGAAAGAAGATGCTGAAAAAATGCGTGCAAAAGACCTTCACGAATTACTTCGTGCATGGGAAAATTACCACCGCATTCTGACAGCAGAAGCACACATGAAGCACATCGAGTTCCGCCAGGAATCTCGTTACCCAGGTTTCTACTACCGTTCTGACAAGAACTTTGTAGACGAAGAAAACTGGCATTGCTTCGTTAACTCAATCTATGACAAGGAATCCAAAAAGTGGACATGCTTCAAGCGTGCACACGTTGATCTGATTGACAAGTCTAAACTGTTTAAATAACAGTTAGGTACTTGAGTTAAGAAAATCCGGGCATCCTTTGGATGTCCGGATTTTTCATTTTTATATATATTGAGTTATAAGTTTTATATTACAGATTTCTACAGAAACGCAATGTAAAACTTATAATTTAAACTGGAAAATATTGAAGATACTATTATGAGTGAAGAAAATAAATTTGGCCTGCCCAACTCAAGTCCGGTACTACCGGTAAGACTTGAACTTGATGATACTCTAAAATTCCGTTGTCACCGTGGTATTTCGTGCTGGAATGAATGTTGTTCACATGCTGATGTAACCATCACCCCGTATGACATCATCCGCCTTAAAAAAAATCTCGGCATGGATTCATCCACCTTTCTCAAAGAGCACACGGTACCATTTGAACTGGATGCTCACGGTGTGCCCGGTCTGAAATTACGCACTAATGAAGAGGGAGCCTGTCTGTTTATGAATGAAGAAGGCTGTTCCATTTATGCCGACCGACCTACCACCTGCCGCTATTACCCTTCCGGTCTGCTGGCAATGAAATCTGTTACTGAAAGTAATGATGAACGTCACTTTCTGCTGGTAAAAGAAGAGCATTGTAAAGGCCATAATGAAGATAAAATCCAGACAATTGCCCAATACCGCAAGGAACAGGCTGTTGAGGAATATGATGATTATAACGATGAATGGTATCGTCTTATATTAAAGAAAAAATCGACCGGTCCAGCTATTGGTAAACCATCGGAAATGAGCCTGCAAATGTTCTTTATGGCCAGCTATGACATGGATCGTTTCCGCCGTTTTGTAATGAGTGATTCTTTTATCAAAACCTATGATCTTAATGATGATGAGTATGCATCACTTGAAACCGATGACATTGCATTAATGCAATTTGGTTTCCGTCTGATGAAGCAGGTATTCTTTGGTGAAATGAGTATTAAAGAACGTGAAGGTGCCTGGGAAGAACGCATTAAAGAGCGTAAAGAAATTCTGGAATACCGAAAACAGGCTGAAATTATTGAACATCAGCGTAAGCAGGAGGAGGCACGTAAAGCATCACTTGATTCAGGTAAGAAAGATACATGAGGCAGCGTTCTGTATCCGTGGGCATTCTCTCTGATTCACACGGTTACCTTGACCCACGCATCAAAGCAAAGGTAAATAGTTGTGATTATATTGTTCATGCGGGCGATATTTCTAATGCTGGAATACTTGAGCAACTGCGGGCAGCTAAAGAGCTGATTGCGGTGGCTGGTAATAATGATTGTCCTGCCGCCTGGAAGGCGGAAGAGATAGACATATTGTCAACTCTGCCCAATACCGCTATATTGTCCTTACCCGGCGGGAAGGTTTATATTGAACATGGGCATAAACTGGGTAACCACCCTGAGCATACAAAGCTTCGACGGATTCATCAAGATGCCCGCCTGATTGTGTACGGACACACGCATCACCGTGTGATAGACCAGGACACACTACCCTGGGTAGTTAACCCCGGTGCTTCGGGGAAAACACGTACTCACGGCGGTCCTTCCTGCCTGATTCTGACCGCCAGTAATACTGAGTGGCTAATTGATGAAGTCGTATTTGCTGACAGTGTTGCCGCATAAAATTGCTGCATAAAAAATTGGGGCGGGGCACCCTGTTTTTACGCCATCCCTTTATACCTTAATATAAACCCAGCCCTTATCAATCTGCTTAGAAATCAATTCCCTTGCTGTTTTTGCCACATGAACTTCTGGAAGCATAGCGAAATTTTTGCCTTCTTTTTTCCTTGCTTTGGCAATGGAACGTGCGCAGGCAAAAAACTGAACATTAGCATTGTTCCTGGAAATTTTTGCTAACTGGTCAGCATAAGGTGAAATACTTGCCCGAAAAAGCTTAATCCCTCCTTTGTTGGCAACAACATCAATGGCGATGGGAATACCTGCATTATGATAACTTTTTAACAATTGCCGGGTTTCATCCAGTGCCCTTTTCATCGAATATGCATCACCTGTCGAAATATGCAAAACAATTTTTCGTATTTTATTGCTGGCCGGGATATTATTTGCATAATAATCAAAAATCTCCCGCGAATTTACCATTGCATTATGTGAAGTATAGTGCTGATTCAGGCTGTGTCCAAACCAGCCAATCAGACAGCCCACCAGCAATAAAACCGATGCTGCAACTGGATAGCAGGTCTGCCAGCGACTATTCGTCTTCAGCTGCCTGTGCGTCTGTGCAGGAGAAACCTCCCCATACGCATAACCAATCAGTTCACGAACCGCATTTAACTGACAAACGCGTTCACGTAAACTTTTATTATCCATAAGCACCTGCCGAATTTCATCCATTTCCTGCTGGTCAAGCTGCTCATCAATAAATAAATTCAACTTTTCTTCGCTAATTTCCTGAGCTTCCGTATTACATGCATGCATTATTTAATCCTCCTTAATCGGGAGTTATCGATATAATCGGCACCAAACTCAAGTAATTGTTGTTTGAGTGTTTTGCGCGCCCTGAACAAACGACTCATTACCGTACCAATGGGTACACTGATAATTTCAGCAATTTCAGCGTAGCTGAAACCAGCGAGATCTGCCAGCGTGACAACTTCACGTAACGGCATAGGCAGTTGCTCAATGGATGACCGAACACGATTAATAATCTGACTTTGCTGATAATTATCATCATGGTCATTCTGAGCGTCATCCTGCATTTCAAAAAATTCGACATTGCGCCCTTTTACCCGCAAATAATCCTGCCAGCAATTAAATAGAATCCGATATAACCAGGTATCCATGGTAGCAGTATCACGTAGGCCTGCCGCATTTTTAAGTGCTTTATAGATTGTCTCCTGTACCAGATCATCTGCCAGAGCTGAATTATGGCTCCAGGAAAAAGCAATTCTGTATAATTTTTCACGCCTGGCGGCAAACTCATGTTTCAATGACATTGAAGCTATTAGGTTCTTAACAACTTTCATAAAAAGTCCTCTGCATACAATGTTAGACGCAACAGAAAAATAATTATTCCCTGATTATTGTGAATAAGCTTCTATCATATACCATCTTCGTCAGTAAACAGAAATACACACATATTACTGAACCGGATGAAAAGGACACTTATGGTTCAAGACACACTGTAAATACCTC
>CAYXNL010000077.1:0-8428 GCA_964466455.1 uncultured Thiotrichaceae bacterium | reverse complement strand
TTTTATAGCCTGAACTTCATAAAAAAGCACTTGTGGCGGCGAAAGAAAAAAGTATGAATTTGAATGAATTTATTAAACAGTCTATTCAACATGCAAACGAATCATGTTGAGATTATTGTGATCTGACCTCGTTATTTTCAGCAAGATAATCCTGGTCAATTTTTGGTAAAGGCTCGTTGGTTAATACTGCCTCAAATGTCCTGAGTCGTTTATAGATCGAAAGTAGTTCGACTATAGTCGTCCATGAATTAACCAGGTACTGAAAGGAGCTTTCTACCTGATTAAAAGCATTGAGTATACGTTGCATGATCCCCAGGGTGAATACGCCGGCAACAATGGAAGGTGCTAGAGCAATCATAGGAACAAACTGTCCTACATTGAGGTAGCCGTACCGTACCACATTGAAGTAAAGGTAATTGATGTAGATACGAAAGTAATTTTTACGAATACCGGAAAATAGCTCTATCAGTGTAGCTGGTTGCGCACGATGAACCAGATCCTCACCATAAACCAGCTCTTTGCGATAGGCGGCTTCCACCCTCTGGTTTTTAAATTCCAGACCGGGTAAACGAATACCTGCCAACGCTAACAGCCCAGTGCCAAAAATTGACCACAGGATGGCAACAAAGACCAAAGCCTGAGGCACTGCCCCAATTATCGGTAGGCGGGTGACATATCTGGATAACATCCAGAGTATGGGCAGAAAGGCAAGCAGGGTCATCACCGAGTTCAAAAAGTTTACGCCCAGACTTTCTACAATAGTAGCGAAGCGCATGGTGTCTTGCTGAATACGTTGAGAAGCTCCCTCAATATGGCGTACTCGTTGCCAATGGGCTGTATAGTAATCGTTCATGGCAGTTCGCCAGCGGAACACATAGTGACTTATAAAAAAACCACTGAACACCGATACCGTCACTGATGCCAGAATAATAATGGCCACCGTATACAGTTCGCTATAATAACTGCTGATAGAAATGCTATTGGGTTTTGCGAGGGCTTGCTGGATCAGGTTGTAGAAACTTCCGTACCATTTATTGAGCATGACACTTATGTGAACCTGAAACCAGGTAACAAAGAGAATAAGTGCAGATCCGAGTACCGACCATCGCGCCCACTTGTGAGTGTTGCGTCCCATCCATATACCAATAAAAATCAGATAGGCGAGGAACATGTACTGATAAAACCAAATATTTTTCGCCTGTTCTGTTGCGACCAGATACTGCGCTTTGGCACCAGTAGTTGCGTTCGCTGCAACAGCATGAGGAAAAGTTAGGCCGAAGAGATCGCCCAAACTGAAGATCGAGCCAAGATTCTGGGCATACAGGTACCAACCCAATATACAGGCCAATACCCACAGGGCGAAGCTGATAAAAAACCACTTTGGTCTGGGAAAAAATGCTAGGAACACGGTTTTATCTCTTCTCAGGTTAGCTTTAACAGTTCATGGAAAACGGAAAGTTGAATCGATTTTTTTTAAAGCTCAAGCCAGGCAGAATATTAAGAGAAATTAAGCAAATTTTCATGTGATGTATCAGGGTTTTTGACAGGATGATGCACAATGTTCAAGCATTATTTTAATGACATTAGGGTCAAGACATGAGCGCATAAAGTCATTCATCGGCTTCATATTGCCTGAACGATAAAACTCAAGCATTAGTTGATTAAACTCAAGTTGCCGTTTAGCGGGTAGATTGATTGCTGGATAGCCTTTATCTAACAGTATAGCGTTCATCATAAACCGTCCCATTCTTTTATTTACATCGTAAAAAAATTGGCTCCTCGACATCTGCAAAAAAATAAAAATTGCTCTGTCATAGATGTCATTAATTAACTGAGCATCAGTGGCCATTTTTTCAAATAATGCTGGGAGATGTTTATAATCGGGTGGGATATATTCGGTTCCGCCAATGTTAACTCCCCCTGAACGAAAAACACCCCATTCTAATGCCTCTTCCTTTGCTGCAATAGTGTGTAATCCACAGACATACTCGGCGGTTAGCGTAAAATTATTCTGTTTTATTGATGAGAAAAGATAATTCCATGCTTTACCCTGATTAAGGGTGATTTGCTGATCATTGATCTTATGCCCGCCTACTGTTATTCCATCAAGCAATGTCTGTACTTCTGGCAATGTCATTGCAATGCCTTCCAGATTGATTGCATCACAGACAAATACAGCGACTTCTCGTTGGGCCAGCATAAGCGCTTTTCCAGGATCAGGATTCATTTTCCATTGGTTATCAGTTGGCGACATGTTTTCTCTTTCAAATCAACGTTTAGTTCAGGGGGGTCTGGAGTTTCTTTATTTTTATCATCCCTGATACTAACCAGTACAGGGTTTACGTGCCAGAATTTATAAAATTAGTCGTTCCAGATGACTTATTCAATACCCAATTTTTGCAGGCGGTAGCGTAGTTGTCTTAAGCTCAGCCCCAGTAGCCTGGCGGCGGCGGTTTTATTCCAGCGGGTTTTTTCCAGTGCCTGCATAATGCTGTTTTTTTCCTGCCCGGCCAGATCCATCGGATTGACTGGTGGGATGACTGAGTCACTGGCTGGATTTTTTTCTTTTGCCGGTGGTTGTTTTAAGTGCAGGTCGGCTTTGGTGATAATATTGTTTTCGCACAAAGCCAGAGCGCGTTCGAGTATGTTTTCCAGCTCGCGTACATTACCGGGAAATGAGTAGGATATCAGTGTAATCAGTGCATTTTTTTCTATATTGGGTTTCTGGGCTAATCTACTTTTACGGCTGAGTGTCTCCAGTATCTGCTCGACAAACAGTGGAATATCGTCAATCCGTTCACGCAGGCTGGGGATGGTGAGTTCAATGACATTAATGCGGTAATACAGGTCTTCCCGGAACAGGCCATCGGCAACCAGGGTTACCAGATCTTTATGACTGGCGCTGAGAATACGTACATCAACCGGTTTTTCCTGGGTGGAGCCGAGCGGACGGATAGATTTTTCCTGAACGGATCGCAACAGTTTTACCTGCATGTTCAGTGGTAATTCAGCGACTTCATCAAGAAACAGGGTGCCGCCATTTGCGGCCTGAAAAAGCCCTTCTTTATCGCTATGAGCACCGGTAAAACTGCCTTTTGTATGCCCGAAAAACTCACTTTCCATCAGTTCTCCGGGAATAGCGCCACAGTTGACCGGAATAAACGGAGCCTTACTGCGTGCGCCCTGTTCGTGGATCATGCGGGCAACACGTTCTTTGCCAACGCCGGATTCACCATGAATAAATACCGGTGCCTGATTACGTGCCAGTTTAAAAATGTTTTTTCGTAATGCCACTATGGATGGTGATTTACCGGTAATGGTGGTTTTTTCGTGTTCATCCAGCGAATTTTTGGAAGTATCGGGTAAATGCTGGGTGGCGGTCGTAACCAGGTTGCGTAATATCTGAATATCCACCGGTTTGGAGACAAAATCAAAAGCCCCCGCTTTCAATGCTCGTATGGCCGATTCCATATTACCGTGGGCGGTGATTACCGCTACCGGTAAACCATTGTGATGTTGCTGAATATGTTTGACCAGAGTGATGCCATCCCCATCAGGGAGTCGCATATCAGTAATGCACAGATCAAAGTGCTCGGTGTCAAGTTGTTGTCTGGCCTGTTTAAGCGTTAGTGCCGACCGGGATGTAATACCCATGCGCATCAGCGTGATTTCAACCAGATCGCAGATATCAACTTCATCATCGACAATTAATACTTTCTTTGCCGTCATGGCTGGTTCCTGTTTCAAATGGGGTTAGGTTATTGTTATGGCGATACATGTGCCAGGGTGGTCTGCGTTGCTTCCAGAAAATAAATACGAAAACAGGTGCCCCCCGCCGGTAAATGTATATAACGTATTTTAGCACGGTTGTTTTCTATCACTTCGCGGGTGATGTATAACCCGAGTCCGGTACCGTCGGTATGGGTAGTGAAAAAAGGTTCGAATATGTGTGCCTGTGTCTGTTTATCAATGCCGCTACCGTTATCAATAATATCAATAAAAGGTTGCGCCAGGTCCGTATCCTGACCACCCTGAATACGGATAATAATTGCATCAGTAGTCATACCGGAATGATTGATCGCATTGCTACATAGATTCCATAGCACCTGGTGTAACTGGGTTGGGTCAAATAAAATCGTCAGGCTGTCTGGCTGTATTTCTATAAGCATCTGGCTGCGCTGTATGCCCTGGGTGCGATAAAATTCCTCGCGGAATTTCTGTAGCCAGTCCCGCAATATAATGGTTTCAATATTGCCCTGCTGTTGTCGCGATAATTGTAGAACATTTTCCACAATACCATTCAGCCGTTTTGTCTGCGTATTAATAATTCGGGTGAGTTTGCTATCTGTCGGGTCACGTGATGATTCACCCAGTAGTTGTCCGGCATGATTAATGGCTGCCAGTGGGTTACGGATTTCATGCGCAATACTTGCGGTGAGACGACCCAACGAAGCCAGTTTTACCTGCTGAAAACGTTGCGCCAGTTGCGTTGCATCATCAAGAAAGATCAGTGTACGCTGGCTGCTATCGGGGTTTTGATTAATCTGGCTGAAACCCGGTTGAATATCCGGCAGGCCATGTGGTTGCGTAATGGACTGGTGATTCTGAATATGATGATTGATCCATTCATCATAACGCTGGTATAGCAATGGGGATATTTTATTCAGCAGGGTATAGCGTTTGATTTGATCAATACCCAGTAATTCAGCAGCGGCATTATTCGACAGCAGGATACTGCCATTATTATTTACAACCATAATACCGGTACGCATGCTGCGAATAATATGCTCGTTCATCTGAACGACTGATTTCAGTTCCTGGCTCTTGTCGTGTGCCAGTTTCTCGGAAACACGTAAATGACTGGTAATATAAGTGGTGAGCAGGGCAGAGGTAAAAATTAAAGCACCGAGCATGCTTGCCTGGGTAAAAGCCGGGGTAAATCCGGTTTCCAGAATTCGGGAAATAACCTGATCCCCGAGTATGGCAAGGGTGGCGATGGCCGCAAACAGCAGGGTGAAACGCTGGTTTAGAAATATACTGGTCATGGAGGTGGTAATAATCAGTAACATACCCAGACCGGTCTGGATACCCCCAGCGGCGTGCATCAGTAATACAATGACGCTGATATCAACCATGGTCTGGATAATAACCTGCACGTTTAATGATGGTTGTCGGCGGGAAATACCGGCAATAAAAATAATAGTACTGGCAAGATACAATAAGGCCGTGATAATAAATAAAACGGGCTGAATCCTGTCTGCCGGAACAAGTTGTTGTAACCAGCCATTTAGGTAAACAGTGATAAATAATAATGCCAGTGCCGCGCGAAAATAATTAAACAGGCGTAAACGGTACCAGTCGGTATCATCTATTTTCACCGGATTGTTATATGCCAGAATATTTAACACACTTAAAGGCGCTCCATACGCTATCGTGGTTGTGAGTTATTGCACCGAGTATAGCGGTAATTTCTGACAATGTTCAGACGGGCAATATGGTAAAGTTGGCGATCCCTGGTATTTTTTTACCCATTAGATGTGCGCTGACATCAGCCGTGTGCTGTCAGCGATGGATAAGTTAAGAAGATTTTTATGAGTCAGTATTCTTCCACCCAGCCCGTATCGCCTCATCAGGAGGACAACAAGCTGAAAATTGTTCTTGTACAGGATCATTTTCAGGTAGGTGATTTACCGGCAAATGCCGATAAAATTATTCATTTATCCGCCCAGGCCAGCGCCCAGGGAGCAGAGCTGATTGTCTTTCCCGAGCTGGCATTAACTGGCTACCCGCCAGAAGATCTACTCCATCGGCCGGGTTTTATCGCATCGTGTCAACGTGAATGCAAGCGACTTGTTGAAGCACTGCCTGCGGTAGATGTTGTCTTCGGTTTGCCACTTGCGGCGGATGATGCGGGGCTTCTGTTTAATTCAGCAGTATGGGTTCGGGGTAATACCATTATCGCCAGCTATGCCAAACAGTCACTGCCAAATTATGCAGTCTTTGATGAAAAACGTTATTTTATTGCTGGGGATAAAGCGGTTAGCGTAACGGTAAAGGGGGTGCGTGTCGCCCTGAGTATTTGTGAAGATATCTGGCGGCCAGATATTGTTGCCGGTATTGCTGCAGACGGGGCGGATCTTATTGTGGTACTCAATGCTTCACCCTTTCATACTGATAAATACGAGGAACGGGTGCAGGCATTGCAATGTCGGGTACGCGAAACGGGATTACCCATCGTGTACACCAATCTGGTGGGGGGGCAGGATGAGCTAGTGTTTGACGGTGCATCGCTGGCGGTAAATGCAACCGGTCAGTTGGTTGCAAGCGGCCCGGCTTTTCAACCGGCACAAATTTTATTGCATTATCAGCAAGGTATTCTCGTGGGGGAACAAGCGGCCATTGCCCCGGTTTTATCCACCGATGCAATGATCTACACAGCGCTGCTTACCGGCGTGAGAGATTTTGTACGGCAAAATGGCTTTAGTGCGGTAGTCATCGGTTTATCCGGTGGTGTAGATTCTGCCTTAACACTGGCCATAGCGGTCGATGCACTGGGTGCTGAAAATGTACAGGCGGTGATGATGCCATCGCGTTATACCGCCGATATCAGCCAGCAGGATGCCCGACTGGAAGCAGAAAAACTGGGGGTGCGTTTTGATGTGATTGAAATTGAAGCAGTGTTCCAGTCCTTTTTGACAACTCTGACACCGGTGTTTAATGGTGCAAAAGAGGACGTAACAGAAGAGAATCTACAGGCTCGCTGCCGGGGTGTTTTACTGATGGCGATATCCAATAAAACCGGGGCAATGGTATTAACCACGGGTAATAAAAGTGAAATGGCGGTGGGCTATGCGACCTTATATGGTGATATGTGTGGTGGCTTTGCACCGCTAAAAGATGTGTGCAAAACGCGGGTATATGCCTTATGCCGTTATCGTAATGGTATGAGTGCAGTGATTCCAGAACGGGTATTAACTCGCCCGCCCACGGCGGAATTACGTGAAGGTCAGCTGGATCAGGATTCTCTGCCCGATTATGAAATACTGGATCGTATCCTGGCCTTATCCATTGAGCAGGATATTCCGCTGGAAGAAATCGTGGCTCAGGGCATAAGCCGTGAAACGGTAATGAAGGTGATTAATCTGGTACAGCGTAATGAATACAAACGCCGTCAGTCAGCACCGGGAATACGTATCACGCGGCGAGCCTTCGGGCGTGATCGGCGATACCCGATTACATCGGGGTATCGCCGTTAACCGGAGCGACTGGCTGATGTAGCGGATTCAAAGATACCTTAGATAATCCGGTCTGCTTCCATTGCTATGGGAAGCAGTTACAGGGGACGTTACAGGTTCAGGCTGGGTAATGGTTTTGCCTTGTGCGGCTCAGGATCGACAACAGTGGATATCAGATTAAATTTATTGGCATCAATGACACGTTGGGTGTCGGCGGCAAGCTTTTTGAGCCCCAGATGCTGATATGACCGTTGCATGATTTCCAGTGCCTGTTTTACCCAGATGGATTCCGGGTAACGCATAATTATCGCTTTGGCGCGATTGGCCGAGGACAGCCAGGCACCGCGTCGAACGTAAAAGTCGGCAATATCAATATCTTTTCTTGCCATCTGATTGCGCAGGAAAATCATACGCTGGTAGGCATCACCCGCGTAGCGACTGTTCGGATAGCGCCGTACCAGCGTAGCGAAATTGTTATAGGCATTTTCCATCACCGTGGGGTCGTGCTTGTAGGGGTGACGGGGAATCCATGTGTCGAGCAGCCCGGAACCACGGGTAAAGTCGATTAAACCTTTCAGATAATACACATAGTCCAGGTTCGGGGAGCGCGGGTGGAGTCGTACAAAACGGTCTGCTGCGCCATCGGCTTTATCCAGTTCATCAAATTTATAATAGGCATAGGCAATATCAAGCTCTGCCTGCTTGGCATAAGGCGAAAACGGATAGCGGGCTTCCAGTGATTCAAGATACTGTACGGCGGTTTTAAATTCTGTTGCGTCAATCGCGGTTTGTGCCTCCTGGTACAGTTTTTTTGCGGAGTGCTCGGCGTTTTTGGGTTTATTCTCACTGGTGGCACAACCCGGTAAAAAGGCTATAGCTACTGCAATAAGCAGGATAAGTCGGATCAATCGCATATATTTTTTCGTTCAGGTAGCATAGAGGTTTATTGGTTACAATAGGGTATTATACCTAAGTTAAACAGTATGAGTCCTGTGTAAATTCCAATATACTAACAGGATAGATAAAAAGGATACTTATTGTTCAAGACACGCTGTAAATACCTCCATGTAAGCTCGACACCCGCACCCCTGCGGCTGACGGCCTTGAACAATAAGTATCCGTTTCACCCGTTTCAGTAATATATGCCGATGGATAATGAAGCCAATGGATAATGAAGCCAATGGATAATGAAG
>CAYXNL010000076.1:0-8695 GCA_964466455.1 uncultured Thiotrichaceae bacterium | reverse complement strand
CCGATTCTTTTGCGCCTGCATACCCGCTCAGACTTGATGAACCTTTTGGATTTCTGGCATTTTTAGGTTCTTTAAATTCATTTAAGGTATTCCATGCGCCACAGGAATCGCACTGTCCCTGCCACTTGGGAAAACTATCTCCGCAATCACGACACAGGTAAATGGTTTTTTCTTTTTTTGCCATGATGGAGTCGGTGAGTTATTCAACTGACCGGCTGGTAGATTGATTAGCGTGTCCGGTTGTTGTCTTTTCCCGACCTTTTTCTTCCACGGGTATAGCGTTGTTGTTTTGCAGTTTTGCCGTGCGTACTGCATTATTATCCATTCGAGTTATTTCAATGGTATAACCGTCAATCATCAGACTGGTGCCAGGTTGCGGGATAATTTCCATGTATTCCAGAATCAGCCCATTCAACGTTCTCGGGCCGTTGGAGGGTAGATGCCAGTTTAATGTCCGGTTTATATCACGGATATGGATATTGCCGTCAATCAGATAATATCCATCGTGTTTATGGATTCCCTGGCTGCGGGTGGGGGAGTCGGTGGTAAACTGGCCGACGATTTCTTCCAGAATATCCTCCAGTGTTACCAGTCCCTGAATACTGCCGTACTCATCTACGACCAGAGCGGAACGCCGCCGATTTTCCTGAAAATTTAATAATTGTCGGGTGAGTGAGGTGGCGGCCGGGATAAAGTAAGCCTGTCGAATCAATGATTTCAGGGTATCTATATTCAGTTCATCACGTGAAAACAGATTCAGCACCTTGCGAAGATGCAAAATGCCGACGGTATCATCAATACTGTCATGAAAAATCGGTACCCGTGTGCGCTGGCTATGGGTAATTTGATGAACAATATCATTCCAGTCATCATTTAAGTCGATCCCGGTAATCTCGTTTCTGGGTATCATGATATCTTCTACGCTAACTCGCTCCAGATCAAGAATACCCAGTAGCATTTTTGCATGGGCACTGGGGATAAACTGCCTGGCTTCGATAACAACTGCGCGCAGTTCATCACTATCGAGTTCCCGACGGGTTTCTTTATCAGGATGGATGCCGATGATTGCCAGTAATGTATTGGAAAAAATATTTACCAGCCAGACAAACGGATAAAGAGGGGTGGCTATCAGGGTATAGACATAGGCAGATGGAAAAGCCAGTTGCTCCGGCTTTAATGCCGCCAGTGTTTTCGGTGTAACCTCTGAAAACACAAGAATAATAAAGGTTAAGGCGAAGGGTGCAATAGCAATCCCGATTTCGCCAAATATACGCAGGGCGATAAGTGTTGCCAGGGTTGCGGCAAAAATATTAACAATATTATTACCAAGCAGAATAAGTCCAAGCAGACGGTCAGGTCTGTCAAGAAGTTTCTGTGCCAGAATGGCACCGCGGTGACCTTTATCCGCAAGGCTTTTCAGCCGGTAACGGTTAAGTGTCATTAACGCAGTTTCAGAACCGGAGAAAAAACCAGATAAAAGTACCATAGCGCCAAGAATAATGAAAAGCGTTTCGGTAGGAATATCGTTCAAGGAATCATTCTCGTGTGACCAGGAAAGATGAATTATGTGCGTATTGAAAAAAGAGTCAAGCCAACTATACGGGGTATTAACGTTACAGGATTAATGTAAAATAACTTCAAGCACAAATTTGCTACCAAAATAAGCCAGCATCAGGCTGAAAAAACCAACTAAAGTCCAGCGAATGGCAATGCGTCCACGCCAGCCGAGCACCCAGCGACCAATCAGCAGGATCAGAAAAACAAACCAGGCAATAATAGAGAGAACGGTTTTGTGTGCAAGCTCCTGTGTGAACATATCCTCGATAAACATCAGGCCACTTGCCAGCGAGATGCTCAGGCAGATAAAGCCGACCGTTAAGGCTTCAAATAACAAGTTTTCCATGGTTTTAAGCGGCGGTAATGCGTTAACGAAACTGGGGCGGTGATTATGCAGATAGCGGTTCTGTACAGACAGCCCGATAGCAATCATGGCGGCCAGGGCAAGAATGCTGTAGGCGATTAATGAGCTAATAATATGGAAAACAAGGGCATCTGAGCTGCCGGGCGCAAGCAGCTTGCTGGAGTGTAAATTTGCATCCAGAAGGATCATTACAATTGCGGTTGGTAAAATCATCACTAGCAGTGCTTCCGTGCCATAACGGAATGCTGTGGCCAGCGTAAAAAGCGCGATAAAAGCACTGATTAGTGAAAGCGCATTGTAAAAACCAAGGTTAACCTCCGGCGTGCTGAAAAGCCCGACATATAAGGCGTAAGCGTGTGCGGCGACACCCAGCAGGCCAAGTAGTAAAATACCTGTCCGGGGAATAGACGTAGTGAGCCTGTGTCGCTGAAGCTTTAATATGATTAACGTTGTACACGTAAAATAAAGCACAATAGCCGCGTAAGTGGCGATAGGAGTATTCATTGCTGACCTGTATTTTTTCTCTGTGTCATTGGTAAGGTACCGATTGTAGCGGTTGGGCGTGTTATGTGCAGCTATTTTCAGGAACCAGGCTGTAAAATAAATCGTGCCTTCAGGTTAATAAGTGAATTATTTAATCTGATGGAGCATATTAGCATCTGGGCTCGGAAAATATAACAGGATATTGGTTTTATGATTCGGTTATACTTGGCCTTTTTCTTATATTCCATTTATATTCATAATTCATAATTCATAATTCAGGTAAATCATGTTTGACGGGCTAAGTGACCGCCTTGCGGGAACGGTACAGAAATTACGTGGCGAAGGTCGTCTGACCGAAACAAATATTCAGGATGCATTGCGCGATGTGCGTCGTGCCCTGCTCGAAGCGGACGTGGCTCTGCCGGTGGTACGCGGTTTTATTGAAGAGGTCAGACAGCAGGCACTGGGTGAGGCGGTACTAACCAGCCTGAAACCCGGTCAGGTGTTTATCTCCATTGTTCAGGCCGAGCTTGAAAAAATCATGGGCCAGCGCAATGAAGGGCTGGATCTGAGCGCACAACCGCCTGCCGTTGTGTTGATGGCTGGTTTGCAGGGGGCGGGTAAAACCACTACCGTTGCCAAGCTGGCAAAACACCTGAAAGAACGCGAAAACAAAAAATCACTACTGGTAAGTTGTGATATATATCGTCCGGCAGCGATTGAGCAGCTACGTACACTGGCCGACCAGGTTGGTGCCGAATTTTTTCCGAGCACAACCGAACAGGAGCCAGAAGCTATTGCCCGTGCAGCAATCGACTATGCACGCAAACATTTTCTGGATGTAGTATTGGTGGATACCGCTGGCCGGTTACATATCGATACCGAAATGATGGCCGAAATCAAGGCTATTCATGCTGCGATAAATCCGGTAGAAACCCTGTTTGTGGTTGATAGTATGACCGGGCAGGATGCGGCTAATATTGCACAGGCCTTTAATGAGGCGCTGCCGCTGACTGGCGTGATACTGACCAAGACAGATGGTGATGCACGCGGCGGAGCCGCACTGTCAATTCGCCAGATTACCGGCAAACCGATCAAGTTTATGGGGTCGGGAGAAAAAGTCGATGCACTGGAAGCCTTTCATCCCGATCGGGTGGCATCGCGTATTCTGGGCATGGGTGACGTACTCTCGCTGGTGGAAGAAGTTCAGCAGAAAATCGATCATAAAAAAGCAGAAAAGTTGGCAAAAAAGGTCAAAAAAGGGAAAAGTTTCGACTTTAATGACCTGAAAGAACAGTTTGAACAGATGCAGAACATGGGTGGGATGGCTGGTCTGCTGGATAAATTGCCGGGGATGCCGGGCATGGCGGATAAACTGAAAGATAAGGTAAATGACCGCGAGATGAGTCGTATGGTTGGTATTATCAATTCCATGACGGCCAAAGAACGGGCTTTTCCAGATATTATTAAAGGTTCACGTAAACGTCGTATCGCCAGGGGCTGCGGCTTGCAGGTGCAGGATGTTAACCGCCTGATTAAACAACAGATGCAGATGCGCAAGATGATGAAAAAAATGTCCGGAGGCGGCATGGCAAAAATGATGCGCGCGATGAAAGGTGGTGGCGGTGGTATGCCACCGGGCATTGGTGGGCCGGGTGGTATGGGGTTTTAGGCCAGGCCAGTCTATATAACAAATCTATACCGGACAAATCTATACATAACCAATCTATACTGGGCAAATCAGTTGCCCCAGTTTTTCAGTCAGTTTCATATTTTCTGAATAATCCACGGCAACATCAATGACAACCACGGTATTATCAGCAAAAGCCTGTTTCAGTGTGCCGGTCAGCTCACTGGCTTTCTCTACCCGGTAGCCTCTGGCACCAAACGATTCGGCGTATTTCACAAAGTCGGGGTTATTGAAACTGATGTTGTTGGAATGACCGAAACGGCGTTCCTGGTGCCATTTAATCAGCCCGTACTGGCTGTCATTCCAGATCATAATAACAATGGCGACGTGATAACGCAGGGCGGTTTCGATTTCCTGTGAATTCATCATAAAACCGGCATCACCGGTGATAGTGAGTACGTTTTTCTCGGGATAGGCCATTTTTGCTGCTATTGCACCTGGCACGCCGATACCCATGGAGGCAAAGCCGTTTGAAATAATGCAGGTATTTGGACGCAAACAGTGATAGAGGCGGGCAATCCACATTTTGTGCGCACCAACATCAGAGATAAGAATATCCTCATCGGCTAATACCTGGCGGGTATCGTAGAGAATTTTTTGTGGTTTGAGTGGGTAGGACATGTCATCAGCAAAATCATCCAGCTCTTCCATAATAATGCCTTTTAAATTTTCGGTTTTGCCGGCATGTTTTTTTTGTGCCTGCTCAGCGATACGTTGCAGTGAGTTTGATATGTCACCCAGTACGCCGGCGGCAAGAATATAGTGTGCATCCACCTCGGCGTAGTTTAGATCGATGTGAATAATTTTTTTGTCTTTGTTCGGGTGCCATAAATATGGATGATATTCAACCATGTCGTAACCGATGCAAATAACCACATCGGCGCGGTCAAAACCGCAGGCGACATAATCATGTGCCTGCAAACCGACACTGCCCAGTGATAAGGGATGTGAAAACGGGATCACCCCCTTGGCCATAAAAGTCTGGGTGACAGGTATATTCAGTTTTTCAGCAAATGCGGTTAGTGCCTCGCTGGCTCTGTTTCGAATAACACCATTGCCCGCCATAATGAGCGGGTATTTCGCTGCATCAATAATGCTGGCGGCCTGGCGGATTTTTTCTTCCGGGGCATCCGGCATGAGTGGACTTTGTACCTTAAGTGGTACGATGTCATCAACCACCGTTTCACCGGCAATGTTTTCGGGAAAGCTGATAAAGACCCCGCCGGGTTTTTCCGCCTGCGCGTCCTTGAAGGCCTTGCGTACCAGCTCGGCAATAATTTCAGGCTCAAGAATTTCGACGCTGTATTTTGAGACCGGCGCAAACAGATTGACCAGATCCAGTATTTGATGGCTCTCTTTATGCAATCGAGTGGTCGCCCCCTGACCGGCAATGGCAACCACTGGTGAACGGTCCATATTAGCATCGGCAAATCCGGTAATCAGGTTGGTTGCTCCCGGCCCCAGTGTTGCCAGACAAACGCCAGCTTTGCCGGTCAGACGGCCATGCACATCGGCCATAAAAGCGGCGGCCTGTTCGTGCCTGACGGTAATAAATTCAATACTGCTATTACGCAGGGCATCCATGACATACAAATTTTCTTCACCCGGAATGCCAAAAATCTTGTCAACCCCTTCATTTTCGAGGCATCGTATAAACAGTTCTGCGGCTGTGGCCATAATTTTTTCCTGTAGCGCGTGAGTTAAAGTTTCGTTTATGGGTATTACCGTTTGGTTACCCAAATAGAGTGAATATTGACAAATTCACGAATACCAAAAATGCCCAGTTCACGACCATAACCAGATTGACGAATACCACCAAAAGGCATACGCGGGTCGGATTTTGACATGTCATTAACGAAGGTGGCGCCGGATTCAATCTGACAGGCGGCAATCTGTTCACCACGGCTCAGGTTCTGTGTCCAGACCGAACCACTGAGACCGAAGTCGGTGTCATTAGCAACGGCTATGGCTTCAGCTTCATCGGCAACACGAATCAGTGTTGCCACCGGGCCGAACAGTTCCTCTGACCAGGCCGCTATACCCGGTTTAACATCGGCCAGTATTGTTGCCGGGTAAAAAGCGCCATCACCTGCGGGGATTTCACCACCAAGCAGTACTTTAGCGCCAGCATCAACACTGCGTTGTACCTGGTCTGCCAGCCCATCGCGTAAATCCAGACGTGCCATCGGTCCAATATAGGTTCCTTCTTCATCGGGAGCGCCCATTTTTAACTGGCTGGCTGCGGCAACAAATTTATCCTTAAATTCTTCATACACAGTATCGACAATAATAAAACGTTTGGCGGCAATGCAGGTTTGGCCACTGTTCTGGTAACGGGAGATAATGCCAACTTCGACAGCTTTGTCGATATCGGCATCTTCAAGGACGATAAACGGGTCGGAGCCACCGAGTTCCAGTACGCATTTCTTCAGTACCTTAGCGGCCTCTGTGGCGACTGCGCGTCCGGCATTAACACTGGAAGTGATGGTAATCGCAGCAACCCGTGGGTGGTGTATCACACGAGTAGTTTCGGGCACATCAATTAACAGCGAGCGAAACAGGTGTTCGGGAAAACCTGCCTCACGAAATACCGATTCAATCATCAATGCGCAGCCAAACGTATTAGGTGCATGTTTTAATACACAGCCATTACCCGCCATTAAGCCCGGTGCGGCAAAACGAAACACCTGCCAGAAAGGGTAATTCCAGGGCATAACCGCCAGCACTATACCGATCGGGTTGTAACTGACAAAACTGTGGTGTGCTTCGGTTTTTATATCTTCCTGGCGGAGAAAGGATTCGGCATGTTCGGCGTAAAACTGGCAAATCAAGGCGCATTTTTCAATTTCAGCAATGCCCTGTGGGGCAATCTTACCCATTTCATCTGTCATCATTTGGGCATATTGTTGTTTGTTGGCCAGTAACTGATCCGCTGCTTTCTGCATGAGTTCAGCGCGTCGCTCAAAACTGACCTGTCGCCATTGTTGTTGTGCCTGATGGGTCTGTTGCAGAATTTCATCTACTTCCATTGACGACATTTGTGGGTATTCGGCAATAATTTTGCCGCTCATGGGATTAATACTTTTGAACATTACCGGATCCTGTATTTATTATTGTGCTGTGTTGGATGCACGAAAGTGTAATTGGTTTCATTATTTTCTTCCAGATATTTACACCAGGGGGTGCGTTTACGGGCGAAAGCAGTCGAGGTTGTTGGCAAAGGTAATCTTTCCATGATAGCTCTTCTGAATAACATTAAGGACGATACGTGAAGCAACAAATAAAGCCTGGGTTTATTGGGTAACAATAAATTCAAAAAGCGTGTAGAGAAAAAATTACATCGTCAGGTGTCAGGCAATAGCCATGGAGGTGATCGACGATCGACGACTTATAAGAAAGATCATGGAGTCTGACCGCTTGCTTTCTCACCTTGATTCTGTTAGTGACTAACTCTCTTTTAACGTATTAGTTTTATCGAAGCGTTGATTTCCAAATAAGACCAGATTTTATCTGTGGTAATTATCCTGGTATCAAGACGGATTCCTGTTGCCAGGCATGCTCTATCTGCAAGTGAAAGACCATAACTACGACAACTTACCCAAAGTGATGCCGCAATGTGAGCATCTTTATCAGTAAAATTGATAATTTCCAGCCCTAATGCTTTTAATGAAGACTCAACTGGATTAATATTTATGCCAGTACTGCCTAGTTTTTGCAAGACCTCTGACCAGTTAATTGAAGAGATACAGCACCGCTCAATATGTTGTTGTACATAATCACCCCCGGTTTCCTCATGGACTGCAGCAAGTAAAGCTGAGGCATCAAGCAGCCATTTTTTTACTGTCACCGTGTTTCCTCTACGGCAGCTTTTCTGCGCTCATTGATGAGCTCCTGAGCCAGATTAGTACTGTCTGGAATCGTTTTGCATGCTTGATGAACGGTTTGCCAGAGCTGCTCTTTTGTTTCCAGAATCAATCGACCATCTTCGATCCATGCGAGTAACTGGGAGCCTGGACGAATAGCAAGCTGTTGACGTAAATGAGCTGGGATGACAACTCGCCCCTGTTTGCCGACTAATAATTCAGTCATTGATAATTACCTGTTCCATATCTAGTGTGCCACAATTATATATCAGATGTGGCACACTTTCTGGGAAATATCGAAAACAAAAAAACACGCCTGTGGGCATGTTGTAAAATATATTGAATCTCTTAGGGTTATATTCCCCGCTGCTTGCGGCACGGTTGTGGTATCCATTTTTGCCCAATGTGGCTGCGTGTTTTTGGAAGAAGGACCATAAACATACAGAGCTTTGGGTGATTGAACTGCAAAAATTGAATTCCGGCATCTGTCACCAGTGTTGAATAGTTGCCGCTGTTATTCGTAAATGACACGACATTGTTCTGTAAACCATCCGGCAATCCGTCATTGTTTGCATCTCCATTATTCGGCGCACCATCTTCTTCAGCGCGGGGGGTACCATCCGTATCACTGGTCGCACCGCCAACAATATTAATGGTCCAATTTTTAAGTGTCCCCCTGTGTCAGGATAGTTGTCCAGTATCGGGTTTTTTCTTTATTTTCAACCGCAATCGGTTATA
>CAYXNL010000075.1:0-8801 GCA_964466455.1 uncultured Thiotrichaceae bacterium | reverse complement strand
TACCATTTGACAAAAGCTTATTAACTGACTATTCTTATCTCCGTTAAGCGCTAATTTGATTCAGATTGCGGGCGCTATATAAATTCAGCTAAAGCGAATATCGATTGAAAGATTCCTCGAAAACCCGCTTTAGCATTCGCTAGTGCGGGTTTTTTTATGTCCGTTATTTTAAAATAATGATTCAACAGGATAATGTTATGAGCAGTTATTTATTTACCTCCGAATCCGTCTCTGAAGGCCATCCCGATAAAGTTGCTGACCAGATCTCGGATTCTATTCTCGATGCTATCTTAGAACAGGACAACAGAGCGCGGGTTGCCTGTGAAACACTGGTCAACACCGGCATGGTAGTGATTTCCGGTGAAATCACTACCTCCGCCTGGGTTGATATGCAGCAGGTGGTGCGTGATACGATCAGAGAAATCGGTTACAACAGTTCAGACATGGGCTTTGACTGTGATTCCTGCGCGGTAATCACCTCTATCGACAAACAATCAGCGGACATAGCCCTCGGCGTGGATGAATCAAACGAGCATGAGCAGGGTGCGGGTGATCAGGGTCTGATGTTTGGTTATGCCAGTAATGAAACCAGCGTATTAATGCCAGCGCCTATTACCTATGCACACAAACTGGTAAAACGTCAGGCTGAAGTACGAAAAAATGGCACTCTGTCCTGGTTGCGACCGGATGCCAAAAGCCAGGTAACCTTCCGTTATGAAAATGGTCAGCCGGTTGGTATTGATGCCGTTGTTCTGTCTACCCAGCACAATCCGGATATCACACTCAGCAGTCTGCGTGAGGCTGTTATGGATGAAATTATCCTGCCGGTACTGCCTGAGAACTGGATTGATAAAGATACCAGATTCCATATAAACCCAACCGGTAATTTTGTTATCGGCGGTCCGGTGGGTGACTGCGGACTGACCGGACGCAAAATTATTGTTGATACCTACGGTGGTATGGCGCGTCACGGCGGCGGTGCTTTCTCCGGCAAAGACCCTTCCAAAGTTGACCGCTCCGCAGCCTATGCCGGACGTTACGTGGCCAAAAATATTGTTGCTGCCGGACTGGCTGATAAATGTGAGATTCAGGTTTCCTATGCTATTGGAGTAGCAGAACCCACGTCTATCTCGGTTGAGACATTTGGTACCGGTAAAATTGACAATAATCGCATTGTCGAACTGATACGTGAAATCTTTGACCTGAAACCCAAAGGTCTGATTACCATGCTGAATTTACTGCATCCGATTTATCGTAATACAGCCGCTTATGGTCATTTTGGTCGTGAAGAGGCTGACTTTAGCTGGGAGAAAACCGATAAAGCTGAAGCACTGAAATCAGCTGCGGGTCTATAAACCTTGTATGAACCTCGCAGCCGCTTTTCTTCTGCAAGAAAAACGGCTACAGGGTGACAGACTGCGGATAATTTACAGACAAAAATAAACGCCTGGATACAATGCTTATATACAACGCTTATATAAATTAATGCTATAATTTTTCAAATTTAAAAATCCCCGCCCGAGGAGCGCTGCACCGGACTATTGTCCGCCAGGCTTGGGCATCTTTCTGTACAGATCAACGGCGCTCATTTCTTATTACCATTTTAGGAGATGAGCATCATGAATGCCGTTATTGAAAATAATTTTACCGATTTTAAAGTTGCCGATCTGTCACTGGCGGACTGGGGTCGCAAGGAAATTGCGATTGCTGAAACCGAAATGCCCGGCCTGGTGGCGATTCGAGAAGAGTACCGCGCTCAGCAGCCACTCAAAGGTGCGCGTATCGCTGGTAGTATCCACATGACGATTCAAACTGCGGTACTCATTGAAACACTGATCGCACTCGGTGCTGAGGTTCGCTGGGCATCGTGTAACATCTTTTCTACTCAGGATCAGGCTGCCGCTGCAATCGCCGCGCAGGGCATCCCCGTCTTTGCCTGGAAAGGCGAGACCATTGAAGAATACTGGTGGTGTACCGAACAGGTTTTAAGCTGGCCGGATGGACAGAAACCAAACATGATTCTGGATGATGGCGGCGATGCCACGCTGCTGGTACACAAAGGTGCAGAATACGAAGAGGCAGGTAGCATACCCGAACCCAAAGCAGATGATAATGAAGAATGGAAAGCTATTCTCGATGTGCTGAAACGCACCATTAGCAATGGTTCCACTAAATGGGGCGATATCTGCAATAGCGTCAAGGGAGTAACCGAAGAAACCACCACCGGCGTACACCGTCTTTATCAAATGATGGAAACCGGAGAACTACGTTTCCCGGCAATGAACGTAAATGACTCGGTTACCAAGTCTAAATTTGATAACCTGTATGGTTGCCGTGAATCCCTGTTAGATGGCATTAAACGTGCAACTGATGTAATGATTGCCGGTAAAATCTGTATCGTGGTTGGTTACGGCGATGTCGGCAAGGGTTGTACACAGGCATTTCGCGGCATGGGCGCAACCGTTATGGTTACCGAAATCGACCCGATCTGTGCCCTGCAGGCGGCAATGGAAGGTTACCGCGTTATCACCATGGAGGAAGCCGCTCCGCTGGGTGATATTTTCGTTACCACCACCGGTAACTTCCATGTGATCGACCACGACCATATGACCGCCATGAAAAATGAAGCCATTGTCTGCAATATCGGCCATTTCGATTCTGAAATCAATATTGCCTCGGTTGAAAAATATGAGTGGATTGAAATTAAACCTCAGGTGGATCATATTATCTTCCCTGATGGCAAACGTATTATCCTATTGGCCAAAGGTCGTCTGGTAAACCTTGGTTGCGCCACCGGTCACCCAAGTTTTGTTATGTCGGCTTCTTTCACCAATCAGGTGATGGCACAAATTGAATTCTTTAGCAATGGCGATGCTTATAAAAATGAAGTTTATATTCTGCCTAAAAAACTGGATGAAAAAGTCGCCCGATTGCATCTGGATAAAATTGGTGCGCATCTGACCACCCTTTCATCACATCAGGCAGAATACATCAATGTGCCGGTTGAAGGTCCTTATAAACCAGAACATTATCGCTACTAGTAGCCTGCCCGAGAACAGGCTCCTGGAGACAGCTACAACCGGTAGATAAATATGACAGACAGAGATAATACAACGCCTGTTTTTAGTTGCGAATTTTTTCCTCCCCGCACTGAAGCGGGGATGGAAAAGCTGTTACAGGCCCAGGCACTGCTAACCAAAGCCATGCACCCTGAATACTTTTCCGTTACCTTTGGTGCAGGCGGCAGTACCCGTGATAGCACACTGGAAACGGTTAAAAAACTAAAAAGTGCGGGTGGTGAGGTTACGCCGCACATTTCCTGTATCGGTTCCAGCAAGCAACAATTATCGGCATTATTAACCAACTATCATGAACTTGGTATTAACCGGCTGGTCACTCTGCGGGGCGATATTCCCAAAGGAGAGAAGATGACGGGCGACTTCCGCCACGCCAGCGAACTGGTTCAGTATATCCGTCAACACAACGGTGATGAATTCACCCTGGAAGTCGCTGCCTATCCAGAATATCATCCGGAGTCGATTTCACCACAAACTGATTTTGACTATTTTAAACGTAAGGTCGATGCGGGAGCCAACGGGGCGATCACCCAGTATTTTTATAATATTGATGCCTATATAAACTTTATGGAAAAATGCCGCCAAGCAAATATCACCATACCGGTTACACCCGGTATTATGCCCATTACCAGTTTTGAAAAGTTAACCCGCTTCTCTGACCTGTGTGGTGCAGAAATTCCCCGCTGGATACGCAAACAACTTGAAGCTTATGCCAATGACCCGCAAAGCCTGCGTGCATTTGGTGTTGAGGTAGTTGCACAGTTATGCCGCAACCTGTTGAAGGAAGGCGCACCTGGTCTGCACTTCTATACACTAAATCAGGCAGACAGTAGCATTGCTATCTGGCAGAGCATATAAAAAATCACCCCGCAGCAAGCGAACGGAGTATTAATCTGGTCTTTTACCTGAGATAACCGATGCGTAAGATTCGACTTTATTATCCGGACATATTGCATTGCAATACAGACGTACAACTAAATAATACTACTTCTACGCATCTGGTTCGGGTACTGCGTATAAAGCCCGGTTTTCCGGTAATTCTGTTTAATGGCAATGGTAAACAGTATAACGCTGAAGTAATGGATACCCATTCCAGGAAAACCACCGTTCACATTATTAATGAACAGACAATAACACGGGAATCTCCCCTGAAAATCACCATGATACAGGGTATTTCCAGAAATGACCGGATGGAAATATGCCTGCAAAAAGCTACTGAACTGGGTATTCATCAAATTTTTCCGGTAATTTGCGAGCGATCTAACGTTAAGTTAGCTAAACATCGCCTGCAGAAAAAACAATCTCACTGGCAACAGGTTGTAATCAGCGCCTGCGAACAGTCCGGACGTAATACTATTCCTCCGATTCAGCCGCTACAAACACTCGCCGAATATCTTAACGGAGCATTCGATAACCAGTACCGGTTTTTTCTCCATCCTGAGGCAAAACAAAACCTGAAATCTTTTCAGGCACAGATAAGTACATCACCCTCGGGCGTTAGCATCCTGGTTGGACCGGAAGGCGGGCTGAATGAACAGGAGATTCATTTACTAACACAAAATCACTGGCAGGGAATAAGAATGGGGCCGCGTATTCTACGCACAGAAACTGCCGGACCGGCTGCAATTGCCCTACTACAGTTACTTGGTGGTGATTTTTAGATTCGCGTTTTTTGTGGACTATTTTATTTGAATAAATACCGGTGAAGAATTCATTTCCAGCAGCTCACCCAGAGGGGATAAATCTAGACCCTGTTGTCCGGCAAACCGTATGAATTCATCTGCGTTTTCATCTTTTACCGCAACCAGCAGGCCACCGGAGGTCTGGGGGTCACACAGAATTTTTTTCTGCATTTCTGTCATATCACCCAGTTTATGGCCGTAACTATCAAAATTACGTTGGGTGCCTCCGGGACAACAACCCATTTCAATATAGTTTTCAATTTCAGGTAATTTTGGCACCGCCTGATAATTAACCACCGCCCGCACTCTACTGGCTTCGCATACTTCCATTAAATGCCCCATCAAACCAAACCCGGTAACATCTGTCATCGCGGTAACGTAGGGCAATTTGGCAAACGCGGCACCAGCTTTGTTCAACTGACACATGGTTTCTGGTGCAAGCTTTTTATGCTCGTCTTTCAGTACTTTCTTTTTTTGTGCCGTGGTCAAAATACCAATTCCCAGTGGTTTTGTTAAAAACAACTGACAACCGGCCGTGGCCTGGTTATTCTGTTTAAGATAAATATTTTCAACCCGACCCGTTACCGCCAGCCCAAAAATGGGCTCCGGGGTATCAATAGAATGACCACCTGCCAGTGGAATTCCTGCCAGTTTGCAGACATAACGTCCACCCTCTATTACCTGGGCAGCGACATCAGCACCAAGTTTACTAATGGGCCAGCCAAAAATAGCTATGGCCATCAGTGGGGTACCGCCCATTGCATAAATATCACTAATAGCATTTGTAGCTGCTATCTGACCAAATTCAAAGGGGTCATCGACAATAGGCATAAAGAAGTCTGTGGTGCTCACCACAGAGCTGCCATCACCCAGATCAAATACCGCAGCATCATCACTGGTATCATTACCTACCAGTAGCCGCGGCTCAGAAAAAGGAGTGCATGAGGTCCTGAGAATCTCTTCAAGCAGGCCAGGGGAAATTTTACAGCCACAACCCGCACCATGACTATATTCTGTAAGTTTTACGTTTGACACAAAAAATTAATAATCAGTTTCTATCTGCCACAGTATACCCTGATTCAGTTCCTTCGCCAGCAGATAACTGCGATACCATATCTATCATGGCATCAAGATCCAGAATACTCACCCGCGCACCATTAATTCTGACCTTCTGTGCAATCATAGGATGACCATTTGCTTCAGCCTCCTCACTTATAATCTGATTGCGCCTGAAATAGGCAATATGGGGAACACCCGACATAACCAGACCAATAAATGGAATACTATTATCTCCATTTTTAGCAACAACACGTAATACAATTGCCTGAGTATTCAGGTTAACGCCGCTAATTTCTTCACCACCTGCTGCTTCAAAAGAAACCAGCGGAATAGATTTCCCTCGCCATTGCATGTCTCCCAGAAACCATGCCGGTCCATTTTTTTTAAGCTGTGTATCATTGACGGAAACAATTTCAGCCATGTTTTCATTGGGCAACAGTATATTTTCCCTGCGCATGGTGAGGATAACGCATTTAATCCTGTATGTTTTATCGGTCATAATTATCTATTGCGAATTATCTATTGCATGCCTGGCATCATGAAGCCAGATGTAATAATGAATTAATATTATTCATCAGCTCTTCTTCCTGATACGGTTTTCCAAGATATTGGTTAACACCTATTTCCATCGCTTTTTCCTTATGTTTACTTCCAGTACGTGATGTGATCATAATAATCGGTAATTCTTTAAGCCGCTCATCATTGCGTACATAATTGGCTACTTCAAAACCGTCCATACGTGGCATTTCAATATCCAGCAACATTAAATCAGGAACATGATCCTGCATCTTGTTGGTTGCATCGACACCATCTTTTGCCAGAATAACATCAAAACCATTACGTCCAAGAATACGCTCCGTTACTTTTCTAATGGTAATAGAATCATCCACAACCATAATTGTCAGGCGGTCCTTCGGTTTTTCTTCATCAAAACTACCGACTGTTTCAATGGTTTCATGCACGCGAAATAAACTGTTTACTGCTATCAATGCCGACATTTCAAGAATCAGTACTACGCGTCCATCAGCCAGAATTGTTGCTCCGGCGATGCCCCGCACCGCACCGACCTGCATACCAACTGGCTTAACAACAATTTCACGTCGTCCTATTAAATCATCAACATGCAAGGCAAAGTGCTGTTCACCCACGCGAACCAGCAATACCGGAAACAGTTTAAGCTGACGGGAATAATCGGGCTGATTACCAGTTAACATTGCGCCCAGATGTTTCAGCTCATATTCAACATTATTAAATTCATAATGGTTGTTATCACTATCGTAGAAACGCTGAAGTTCAAGCCCAGGAATACGTACAACCCCTTCAATACTTGCCAGAGGCACTGCATAGACATCTTCTCCGGTTGAAACCAGTAATGCCTGATTAATTGCCAGGGTTAGAGGCAAACGTATATTAAATTCAGTTCCACGTCCTGCCTCAGTATCTATTTCCAGGACACCGCCAAGTTGTTTGATTTCACTGTCAACAACATCCATCCCCACACCACGACCGGAAACCTGAGTTACCTCATCGGCGGTACTAAAACCAGTATGCAGAATATATTGCAGAATATCATGATCGGGTAACGGTGTATCAGCATTAACCAGCCCCTGTTTAATCACTTTTTCCCGAATCTTTTCTATATCTATACCACGACCATCATCTTTTACATTAATAACGACATTGGTACCCTGTCTGCCAACAGACACTGTAATGGTACCGGTTTCTGCTTTTCCGGCATTTTTTCTTTGCTCGGGCAACTCAATACCATGCGCAACAGCATTTCTCAGCATATGCTCAAGCGGCGCGACAATCCGGTCTAAAACAGTACGGTCAACCTCACTGTTCTCACCAACAATTTTTAACTCGACATCTTTATTTAACTCACGTGAAATCTGTCGTACGATACGTCGCATACGTGAAGATAAACCACCAAAACGAACCATACGAGTACGCATCAATCCTTCTTGCAGATCGGTACTAACGCGCGATTCCTGTAGTAGCAAAGTTTCAGAATCGCGGGTAACATCAAGCAGAATGTCATTGATACTTTCTACGTCACCGGCTGTTTCCATCAAGCTCCGTGAAAGCTGTTGCAGAGTAGAATAACGATCCATTTCCAGCGGATCAAAACCTTCATCATATTCGCCTGCTTCTTTTTCATAACCAGAGCGAATTTGAATCTCTGTTTCAATCTCAAGCTTTCTTAGCTGTTCTTTCAGGCGAACAACTGTCTGCGATAATTCAGACAGGTTAAAACTAAAATCAGAGACCTGTTTACCAAGTCGTGCATGATAAATGTTAACCTCACCAGCATAGTTCACCAGATTATTAAGCAGTTCTGAACGTACCCGTACCAGCTCCTGACTTTCGACGAAGTTTACATCCGTTGCACGCTCCCCCCAGTGTGGTTTTTCCACTGCACGTTTATCTGTTGCCCGTTTTCCCTGTTGCGAAAGCGTTTTCTGCTCTGATATTTCACCACTAGTTTCCAGTTCTTGTGTGGATAGATCATTCGAGCTGAATTCAAGATCACTTAGATCCAGATCAAAGCGTTCTACTGAACGCTTTTCTTCTACTTCGCCACGCATCCACATCTCGATCTTTGAAATCAGATGACCAACAGGGGCGAATTGTTTGCGTTGTTTAACATCACCCATCATCCCTGTAAGGGTATCAATGGACTCATTAAGTAAATCAAACAGATCTTTATTTATCTCCTGCTTCTGCTTACTTATCTGTGCAACCAGCGATTCAAGTATATGCGTCAGGTCGCCGACCGGAACAAGTTCAGCCATTCTTGCACCACCTTTCAGTGTATGCATATTGCGCTGTAATTTATGTATTTGTTCTGATGAATTCGGGGTATCTTTTAATGATTGCAGTATTTTTTCGCAACTTTCGAGCAACTCATCCGCTTCTTCAAGGAAAATATCAATCAACTCATCATCAATATTCCCATAGGAAACGGCCTCTTCCGTTTCAT
>CAYXNL010000074.1:0-9471 GCA_964466455.1 uncultured Thiotrichaceae bacterium | reverse complement strand
AGTGTTCTATTTAGTTAAAAAGTCGCAAACCTAACAGGCAAAACACAAATCAGGAATAATTTAAATCTGCTTATTTCTCTGTCTGACTATTGTTCCCGTCTATTATTGCCGTATCGGTTTTAACTATCTGACTGGCTGGAAAACAACATTGGAATACGCTGCCCTCCCCTGGTTTACTGCTTATTTCCAGGCGGGCATTGTGCCGGTCGAGTATATGTTTGACCACTGCCAGACCCAGGCCGGTACCTCCATGTTCGCGTGAACGACCCGGATCTACTCGATAAAAACGCTCGGTCAGCCGGGAGATATGTTCCTGCGGGATCCCAATACCCTGATCTTCAACTGTGATACACACCCCTTCTGCATTCACCTTATTCGCTATTTTTACCCGTGTTGCTGGCTCTGAGTAACGAATGGCATTGGTCGTTAAATTAACCAGTACAATATGCAACTCCTCCCGACTTCCCAGAAGACGAACCGGTTCACTGCTTATTTCAAACTGATGCCCGCCACGATCGTAAGCTTCCATCTCTTTGACTAACTGTTGCATCAGTGATTGCAGGTCGATTATTTCTTCCTTATCCGGCAAGGCCTGTGTTTCCAGTCGTGACAGGGTAATCAAATCGTTAAGAATCGATTCCATACGCTCAGCCTGTTCATGAATGCGCTGCAACGGGATCTTCAACTTATCATCCGCATTACCCTGCAGGGCTTCAACATAACCCGATATCACCGTTAGCGGAGTACGTAACTCATGGGAAGCATTAGCGGTAAAATCCCGGCGCATTACTTCCAGTTTCCGGCGCTGGGTAATATCGTGGGCACCGAGTAAATATTGATTTCTACCATAGGGTGTTATGGTTATTCTAATGCTACATTGCCCATAATCCAGCTCCAGATCCTCCTTGAAGTTACTCCTTTTGAGATAGGAAATAAATTCGGGCCGGCGGATTAAATTGCCCACACGCTGACCGATATCGCTACGCCGGATGAGGTTAAACATACTTTGCGCCGCATTATTAAACCATTCAATTTCCATATTTCTGTTCAGTACGATGGTCGCGTACGGTAAGGCCTGGGTTGACTCCTGAAAACGGCTGGCAATGGCCGTTAACTTTCGCTTTACCTTACGTTGACGCTGATAAAGCTGATAAAGCTGATAATAAATATCATCCCAGATGCCATAGGTTTCAGGCACACGTTTACCCTGCTTGCCCAACCATCGGGTCAGCCGTTTAAGGTTATAGAAAGTCCACCACAGGTACGCCACCGCCCCCAGACTGACCAGCAACCAGGGTTTGCCGATAATTACGCCGATAATCAGCAGGATAAGCAGACAAAATGCCAGCAGGGTAATTTCCTGACGTAATTGCGTTCTCATCTGTGCTGACATTCACAACTGCCCGAAGAAACTGCGCTCATCTCTGCCTGGAAAAACGATAGCCACGGCCATGTACAGTTTGTATCAGATTATCCAGTGTATGGGATTGTAGATTTTTACGTAACCGTCGAATATGCACATCTACCGTACGTTCTTCCACATATACCTGTTGTCCCCAGACCTGATCGAGCAATTGCGCTCTGGAAAAGACACGATCGGCATGCGTCATAAAATAATGTAACAGACGAAACTCTGTGGGTGATAAGTCAAGCGGTTTATCGCCCACGCTAACACGTTGACTACCTGGGTCAAGAAATAAATCGCCCATTTTTACCGGCTGCTCTTCCGGTTGACTACGGCGTAAAACAGCACGTATACGCGACTGTAATTCCTTAATAGAAAAAGGTTTGCTAATATAATCATCAGCTCCCATATCAAGTCCCAGCACACGATCCTCTTCTTCTACTCTTGCTGTTACCATAATAACCGGCAGCATGGAATGGTATTTTCTGATTCTATGCAACAGGTCAATACCACTACTGTCAGGTAACATCCAGTCGAGAAGAATCAGATCCAGTGGTTTATTTTCAATAATTTCCCAGGCCTGTTTAACATTCAGCGCCGAATACAAACGATACGTTTGCATTTCCAGTGCAAATTTCAGCATATCCTGAATGGCTTCATCGTCTTCTACAACTAGAATATTCTCGTGACTCATAATTCGTGGCTGTTATCTTAATTACCGGAACAAACAAAATGAAGACTCAGGATAGAAGATCCTTTTCAATTTCTTCAATATCAACATGGCGTACATCTTTACCCTTCACCAGATAAATAACATACTCGCCAATATTTTTAGCATGATCGCCTATGCGCTCAAGTGCACGTGCCGCCCACATAATATCCAGCGCCTCAGTAATCGTGCGCGGGTCTTCCATCATATAGGTTAATAACTGCCGCATCAGTGACTGATATTCAGTATCCGCTGTGTCATCTGCCCGAACTACCTCAATGGCGGTATCCACATCCAGCCGGGCAAAGGCATCCAGTACATCACGCAACATACCCGCTACATGTTCACCCAGATGATGAATGCCCGCATAACGTTTATGAAATTTACCACCACTTTCTGCGATCAGTTCCGCCATTTTGGCGATTTTTTCCGCTTCATCACCAATACGTTCAAGGTCGGTAATGGTTTTAATAACCGCAACCACCATGCGCAAATCCGAAGCGGTAGGTTGACGTAAAGCGAGCATCTGTGCGCATTCTTCATCAATACGCACTTCCATTGCATTTACCTTGTGATCTTTTTCGATCACTTTTCTTGCCAGTTTTATATCGAGATTGCGTAGCGCGTCAACAGAGCGATTAATCTGCTGCTCAACCAGCCCACCCATCTTCATTACCCGATTACGCAGGGTTTCAATCTCTTCATTAAACTGCTGTGAGATATGTCTTGTACTTAACTGTTCCATAACAAATAACCTGCTGCTGTTTGCTTCACGACCCGCCACCTGTTAACGTAAAAAATCTGTGAATTCAATGTGTACCGAACAACACTGCTGACATTTTCTGTTTTTAAAAACACAGCGGACGCTGCTTTGTTTGATGTCTGTGCCATAACACAATAGTATAGGTAGAATATTACCAAATTATGACAGAATATAATATAACAACAATAACCCCTGAAATAATAACCACTGGCTCCGGACAGGCAAGCTTTCGCTAACGTCAATAAATAACCACCACGCATACGAATTATTTTATGCTCTCAGTTGCGCCCTGCTTGCCGACCTGGCAGGAACATTGATGTCCATTTTTACCGCCTGCTGGTTTTTTCACTAAAAAACGCCAACGCTAATCTTTTAATGATAAAGTCACCAGTAAAAAGGGGTGGAATTTCTCTGTTATGCGTATTCTGTTTCTAGTTTGTATTATCAGCCTGCTCAGCGCCTGCTCTATGGACAAAATGCTGGTGCGTGTCTCCACACCAATGATTAAAGGCGGCATTGAGGCACTAAACCACGAAACTGACCTCGAGCTGGCGCAGCAATCTATTCCGGCCAACCTTAACGTGCTATTGGGAATGATCAACCTCGACCCGGAGGATGCACAACTTCATACCTACGCCGCACAGGCTTTTTATGGTCTGTCATATGGTTTTAATGAGGATAGTCGGCCTGTGCGCGCTTCAGCGTTTTACCTGCGTGGCCTGAAACATGGCCTTACCGCACTGGAATTAAACGGTGCCCATAATTTAAGAAATGCGCCTATTGCCGAGTTTGAACAACAGGTCAGCGAAATGGGTAAAAAAGATGTGCCTGCCATGTTCTGGACGGCAAGCAACTGGGCAAAATGGGTTGATCTACACCGCGATAGTGCCGATGCTCTTGCACAGCTTTCCCGAGCCACTGCGTTAATGCAACGTGTTATAGAACTGGATGATACTTTTTATTACGGTGGCGCCCATATGTACTTCGGCGTTTATTATGGTAGCCGTCCACCGCTACTGGGTGGCAACTTCAAGAAATCACGCCAGCAATTTGACCGGGCGCGCCAGATTACACAGGGGAAACTCCTTATCCCGGATTTGTTACAGGCGCAGTACCTCGACCGTCAACAGCAGAATCGACAGGATTTTCACCACCGTCTCATCGCTATTATTCATGCGCCTGACAACCTGATGCCGGAACTTGCGTTGCAGAACAAAATTGCAAAACGTAAAGCCGCTCTACTATTAAAGAAGGAAGATAAATGGTTCTAAGAATACTTTGCCTGTTGCTTCTGCTTGCGCCCGTTTGCAACAGTTACGCCGATAGTTACACATTAAAGTTTGCCACCCTGATGCCAACCGGTACCGCCTGGTCAAAAATTCTGGATAAATGGGCGAAAGAAGTTGAAAAGAAAAGTAACGGTCGCATCAAATTTAAAATGTACCCCGGTGGGATTATGGGTGACGAACCCGATGTGCTACGAAAAATACGTGATGGTCAGTTGAATGGTGGCCTGTTTACCGGCTACGGCATTGGTTACATCTACTCCCCTGCCCGTGTACTGGAAATGCCCTTCCTGTTTAAGAATGTAGCAGAATCTGATTATGTGCGTAAAAAAATCATGCCCGATCTGGAAGTGGGCTTCAGAAAGCATGGCTTTGAACTGCTAGGCTGGCCGGAGGTGGGTTTTATTCACTTCTTTTCAACCCAGCCTATGCCGTCAATAGCGGCCATAAAGAAATTGCATATCTGGTTATGGCAGGGCGACCCGCTCGGTCAGGCGTTTTTCCGCGCCGCTGGCATTGAACCCATCCCCCTGTCTATTATGGATGTATACACCCAACTGGCTGCCCGCCACGGCAGTATCAATACTGTTTATACATCAACCTTCGGTGCCATTGCATTGCAGTGGTATTCCAAACTCCACTACGCAACACGCATTTCACTGACCAATGCTATTGGCGGCCTGGTCGTTAGTAACCGCTTTTTCGACCGGCTACCGCCCGATTTGCAGCAGTTATTAAAAACCACCGGTAAAAAAATGAGTGACCAGCTGCGCCTGAATGGGCGGGAGGAAAACCGTAAAAGTATCGCTATTCTGAAGAAAAATGGCATTATATTTATGCTTGGCTGGAACGAGGTGGATATGAATGAAATTTTGAGGATTCGCAACCAGGCCGCCGCCTATCTGGAGAAGAGCAACTACATTCCCGCCAGCATGTTCGCCAAAACGAAGCGATTATTAGCCGATTATCGTAAGAGTGAAATAAACCACAGTGGTAGTTACACAGGCCTGATAACAACTGAAAAGAATACCAGCCCACCCGCACCCCGGCGGAGTGAAAACCAGTAAGGTGATTGAAACACTCGAACAGATACTGGTTAAGATAGAAAGCTTCATCGCCGCAGCCAGTCTGTTTTTATTACTTGGTCTCTCCCTTTTCGAGATTATTGCCCGCGACTTCTTCGATTTTGGCTATCCGGATATTGCAATCATCAATCGCAATCTGCTTATTATTTGCGGCACAATGGGAGCCGTATTAGCCACATCAAAACTACGTCATATTAAAATTGATGCCCTGAGCACCCTTATGACGCAGCGTCAGATTAGCCTGCTGCGTTGTCCCTTATCCCTGTTCTCTGCTGCCATTTGCCTGCTAATGAGTATTCATGCGGTTGCCTTTGTTACCGACGAATGGCACTTTGCACCGATCAATGAGCGCTGGGCATTACCCTTTGATCTTATTTATCCGATCGGTTTTGGTCTACTCTCCCTGCATTTTCTGCTCAATTGCTGGCGCAATAACAAATGACTATTGCCGCCACCATCCTGCTGATTTTACTGGCACTTGTCGGGGTGCCGTTATTTATTATCATCGCTGCCGGCGGTCTGCTCGCCAGCTATAATGCAGGTATCAGCCCCAATATTCTGATTGTTGAAATGCATCGACTGGCATCATCACCCAATATGATTGCCATTCCCCTGTTCACCTTTGCCGGGGTTTTAATGTCCAACGGTGGCGCGCCCAGGCGTCTGGTTAATTTTTATCGTGCCGCTCTGGGCTGGATGCCCGGTGGACTGGCTATTGTAGCCATTGGCTCCTGTGCGTTTTTTACCTCCTTTTCGGGTGCCTCCGGCGTTACTATTCTAGCTCTCGGTGGATTGCTATATCCGGTACTCACCGGTGAAAATTACAAAGAAAATTTTTCATTAGGTCTGCTAACCACCTCCGGCTCACTGGGTCTATTATTTCCGCCCAGCCTGGCGATTCTGATTTATGGCATTGTTGCCGGTGTCGGTATAGATAAAATGTTCCTTGCCGGCATTCTTCCCGGTGTATTACTGATGGTAATGCTTGCCATCTACAGCATGATGCAGGGTAACCGGAGCAAGGTTATCAGACACAAATTTGATATGGAAACACTGCTCATCGCCAGCCGCGGCTGCGCCTGGGATCTGTTTTTACCCATCGGAATTATCCTCGGCATTTTTGGCGGTTTTGTATCGATTATGGAAGCCTCAGCCGTTACCTGTGCCTATGTTATTCTGGTCGAAGTAGTTATCTACCGGGAAATCAATCTAAAAAAACAATTTTATGGCCTGCTGGTTGAAAGCTGCATTTTATTCGGCAGTCTGCTGGCTATTTTACTGGTAGCTCTTGGCCTGACCAACCTGATGATTGATGCACAGCTTCCCATGAAACTGCTGGCGGCGGTAGAGCAGCACATCCACAGCCCTGTCGGATTCCTGATTGCACTGAACCTTTTTTTACTGCTGGTTGGTGCAATGATGGATATTTTTTCAGCGATTATTGTTGTTGTTCCCCTCATTTTGCCACTGGCGGCGCGCTATGGTATTGACCCGATACATCTGGGTGTTATTTTTCTGGCAAACCTGGAAATCGGTTACTCAACACCACCCGTTGGGATTAATCTGTTTATTGCCAGTCAACGTTTTAATAAACCGGTAATCACACTATTTAAATCCACTCTGCCATTTCTACTGCTAATGTTGTTTTGGCTACTATTAATCACCTACATCCCCATCCTTTCTTTATGGTGGAAACCACAATAAAACCTGCATATTCAGTCATTATGCGTAATAATAGAAACCTGACAAAACGTTCCGGACAGTAAAGGTAACACAGACAACATGGGGGACACTATGCAAAAACCCTGGTTAAAAAATTATCCGCAGGGAGTACCAGAGTTCATTGATGTAGATGAATATACTTCTATTGCCGATTTTTTTGATAAAAGTATTTGTAAATACACCGATTTACCGGCATATACCAATTTCGGCAGCACACTTTCCTATCGACAGCTTGATGTAGTGACCGCTCAACTTGCCAGTTATCTAAAAAACGAGCTGGGGCTGGTAAAAGGCGATCGTGTAGCGGTAATGATGCCGAACCTGCTGCAGAACCCCATTGCCATTTTTGCCATTCTTCGCGCCGGTCTGGTGGTAGTCAATACCAACCCTCTGTACACCGCCCGCGAACTCAAGCATCAGCTTAATGATTCAACGACCAAAGCTATTATTATTATCGAAAATTTTGCCCATGTTCTGGCGGAAATTATTGAAGAAACAGCAGTTGAACATGTTATCACCACGCGCATGGGCGATATGCTACCGCCGGTAAAAGGTTTTATTATCAATACCGTTGTTAAGTATGTAAAAAAAATGGTACCGGCCTTTCACCTGGCAACCGCAATAAACTTTAAAAAAGCACTGAAAAGCGGTGCCCAGCACCATTTTAAAACCATCCAGACCAACCATGACGATATTGCTTTTCTACAATACACTGGTGGCACCACCGGTATTTCCAAAGGTGCCATTCTTACCAATAAAAATATGATTGCGAATACACTACAGGCTGCTACCTGGGTACATAGCTGCGTGGGTGACAAAAAAGGCACCATTATTACCGCCCTGCCGCTCTACCATATTTTCTCGCTCACGGCGAACTGCCTTACTTTTATGCACTATGGCTGGTGCAATTATTTAATTACCAATCCGCGTGATATCAATGGGTTTGTTAAAGAACTGCAATCAGTAAAATTTGAAATTATGACCGGTGTCAACACACTGTTTAACGGCCTGCTTAATCATCCTGGATTCAGGGCACTGGATTTTTCTGACTTTCGTTTTGTTCTTGGCGGCGGTATGGCGGTACAACGCGGCGTTGCTGAACGCTGGCATGAAATAACCGGAACCACTTTAATAGAAGCCTACGGTTTAACTGAAACCTCACCGGCGGCATGCATCAACCCAATGAATCTGAAAGGATTCAACGGTAAAATTGGTCTGCCAATTTCATCCACCGAGGTATCAATACAGGATGATGACTGGAATGAATTAGCCATAGGTGAAACCGGCGAAATCTGTATTCGTGGCCCACAGGTAATGAAAGGCTACTGGAAACGCCCGCGAGAAACAGCCAATGTACTGAGTAATGACGGTTGGTTGCATAGCGGAGATATCGGCTTTATGGATGATAATGGTTTTGTGCAGATCGTTGATCGTAAAAAAGACATGATTCTGGTTTCAGGCTTTAACGTATTTCCGAATGAGGTCGAAGAAATTATTGCCGCTCACCCTGCTGTACTGGAAGTGGGGGTAATTGGCAAACCTGACGAACATAGCGGTGAAGCGGTAATGGCCATTATTGTCAAAAAAGAAGATGTCACAGAAGATGAAATAAAAACCTTCTGCCATCAAAGCCTGACCAGTTATAAGGTACCCAGATACATTATATTTACCAATGAACTACCCAAAACCAATGTTGGTAAAATTCTGCGGCGTGAGTTACGCGATAAATATATTACCGGGACATAAAACATCGATAACTTTCAGCCCGCTACGGCAAAAACCTGGTTTTTATTCCGTGGTTAGAAACCGACCTGCACATTAAATTGTAAGCCGTTGATGTGATCACGTACTACATATTCTGTTTTCAGGGTTGTTCGTGTATTAAACCGATAAGCCAGGCCAGCACCGACAAGAAAACCATTGTCATCACCGAAATCATAACCCAGACGCGCCTGCATATAAGTTTTGTTCGTTAATGGAACCATTTCAACGGTAGATACCCATAAACCGGTTGCTTTTGGTTTTGTTGTTGCAGAAGAATTATACTGCTGAAATTTGCCGGTATCCATATAACCGATTTCCAGTGCCGTAGAGATATCACCATTTAATTTTCCCGGCAAGGTATAGCCACCAAAAAACTGTAGGCCGGTGGCACTACCTGCCCCAGCCAGGGTATTAAAAGCGAGACCACCGCCAGCATAAAAACGTTTTGTATCAAGATGTATACCCTGCGCCAGTACGCTACCGGCAAAGGAAATCAGAACAGCACCAAACAACAGGAAAAAAGTAAATTTTTTCATTTAAAACTCCCTTACATTTGTCTTTAAAAAATAGCTGTATTTGAACACAGAACAACACATACAGCTATAACCTGAAACAGATAAATTTTGAAATAAATAGTGGAATAAATTATAGAATGCAACAACGATAAATCGAAGAACCTCAGAGCAGGATTATTGCAGGCACCCGGCTTTGTGTTAAATCTTACCGATGACGTTAAT
>CAYXNL010000073.1:0-9509 GCA_964466455.1 uncultured Thiotrichaceae bacterium | reverse complement strand
GTGCTTATGATAACTTCACCTCGGGTAATTTTGAATTCGGGGCACAGGCATCTGCCGTTGCCATAACCGCCGGGGCACAGGCATCTGCAACAACGACCGGAATCTCGGCAGGTAGCAGTGGCGGTAAAAACGATGCCTCTACGGTAGGGGAATACTACCGGGGTATGGCAACATTCACCGTTGCCAAAGGCGGCCTGATGTATGAAGCAGCCATCACCGGACAGAAATTTACCTATACACCTAAGTAACCTCTAAATTAAGATAAAATCCCGCACCACTGCCCCGGCTGCTAACGCTAGTTTAAATCTATTTAATCGCACTATTTTTAAGGTAACTTCATGTCTGAACAATTCAATGCAGCTCAAAATCATATCCCCGGTGGGGTTAATTCTCCTGTTCGTGCTTTTAAAAGCGTGGGCGGGGATCCGGTTTTTATCAACCGTGCGCAGGGAGCATATATCTATGGTGAAGATGGTAAACAATATATTGATTATGTCGGCTCCTGGGGGCCGATGATACTTGGACACGCCCACCCTGAGGTTATTGCTGCCGTTAAAGACGCGGCTGATCGCGGTTTAAGTTTTGGCGCCCCGACCGTTCTTGAAACCACCATGGCCGATAAAGTCTGCGAACTGCTCCCCTCCATGGATATGGTACGCATGGTAAGCTCCGGCACCGAGGCCACCATGAGCGCAATTCGTCTAGCGCGTGGCTATACCGGTCGTGACAAACTGATTAAATTTGAAGGTTGCTATCACGGCCACTCCGATTCGTTACTGGTAAAAGCCGGTTCTGGCGCATTAACCCTGGGGACACCAAGTTCTCCCGGCGTACCGACTGCGCTGGCCAAACATACGGTCACTCTTCCTTATAATGATCTGGATACCTTTAATCAGGCCGTTACCGATATTGCTGACCAGGTGGCCTGCGTTATTATCGAACCGGTAGCAGGTAATATGAACTGTATCCCTCCACTAGCAGGTTTTCTCGAAGGCGTGCGCAAAACCTGTACAGAAAAGAATATTGTACTAATTTTTGATGAAGTAATGACCGGTTTTCGCGTTTCACTTGGCGGCGCACAGGGCTACTATGGCATCACACCCGACCTCACCACACTAGGTAAAATTATTGGCGGCGGAATGCCGGTAGGTGCATTTGGCGGTAAAAAAGACATTATGCAGTGCATCGCTCCGTTAGGGCCGGTGTATCAGGCTGGCACTTTATCAGGCAACCCGATTGCCATGAGTGCGGGATTAAAAACCCTGGAACTGATTGCACAACCCGGTTTTTATGATGCCCTGAGCAAAAAAGTGCAGTTCCTTACCGATGGTATTCTGGCTGCTGCAAAAACAGCCGGTATTGCCATGACGGCTAACCGGGTGGGTGGTATGTTCGGCCTGTTCTTCAGCGAGCAACCGGTACACAGTTTTGAACAGGCCACACAATGTAATAACGAACACTTCAAAACCTTCTTCCACGGTATGCTGGATGCCGGTGTTTATCTTGCACCATCGTCGTATGAAGCCGGTTTTGTCTCGGCCGCGCATACCGAAGCCGATCTGCAACGTACCATTGATGTGGCCGGACAAATATTAAAAACCCTGTAAACCATTATTAGCATACTGAAAAGCAGGTGGAAAGCTACATTTACCGATGCCGCAATAAACCAGATATATATATTTATCTGGCTGAAGAGGGTAACTTTGACAATATCCCCGGGGCGATTTTCAACAGCCTGGGGATCATCGAATTTACCATGCAACTGGAAATAACCCCACAAACAAAATTGGCCAGAGAAGATACAGAAACCGTACTGAACAACCTGAATGAACACGGTTTTCACCTCCAGTTACCCGCCAATGAGTCGGTAGAAGCTATAATGGCACGCATCAGCCGCACTAAACCGGATAAAACCCTATAAACCCTACTGTTAACCCTGTTTTCTATCCCACTATCTCGGTTATAATAAAAAGTCTGCCATTTTTCAACCTGCACGGCAGCTATACAGCACTTAACCTGAGATTCAAACTTCTGCTGTATCTTTTATCGTACAATTACACCCACTGGAGTATTCTAAATGCCATTGATTAAAATAATTATAATCAGTTTTATCATTTCAATCCCTGCAACCCTTGCTACATTACATATACAACCGGCACAAAATATCAGTCTCAGCGAAAGCATCACCATGATGATGTCAGCAGCCAGAGCACCATTATGGGTCATTTCATTCTTCAGCATCCTGATTGGCAGTATTCTGGCGACAACAGGCAACCGTAGTCGTAACACTGCATCCGGTGATATTGCCATACAGGCAGGTCAGGAACGCGGCACCGTTAAGTGGTTTAATGCCGCCAAGGGATTCGGTTTTATTACCCGTGAGAACGGTGAAGATATATTTGTTCATTTTCGCTCTATTCAGGGTAAAGGCCACCGTTCATTGGGCGAGGGCCAGACAGTGATTTTTTCTGTCACAGAAGGTGAAAAAGGTCTACAGGCAGTGGATGTTAGTAGCGCCTGATCAACCTTTCATATTGAATAAAAAAACGGTCCCAGTGGCCGTTTTTTTATTGTGGGCATTGCTATTAATTGATTACGCTATTTTGATTCGCACCACATTCATTACCTCCATTTCAACACCTGCCACATTTTCTGTTGTACGATAATATGTCAGATTTACGCGTTTTCCCTGTAAATTTTTATACTCCTGCCTGCGTTTAAAGCGAAACGCTACCTCACAATCTTCGATTATTACGGTATTTAATACCCAGTCCACCCCGTCAACTTTTATATCCCGCTGTACATGAGAGCGCACCTTCTGATTATCACTATGATTGAGTGTCTGATGTTTTTTCAGTAGTTTATTAACGGGGGAGGAAACCATGATTACTCCTCTTCAATAATACAGTCGAGTAATTGTTCATGATGAATATATTGCTCTGATAGTGCGAAGTATTTTACCGATGCACCGGCATGATGAACAGCCTCCGCATCGCCACTTAGCAGTGGATGCCACGGCGGTAGAGTACCACCTTCATAGAGCAGGCGATAACTACAGGTAGCAGGTAGCCAGTTTTTTCTTATCATTTCCGGCAAGGTTTCCGGGCTTAACTGAACACACATGGGTACGCGCTGAAACCGCTTCTGATAATCCTTACATCGACAACTGTCGATATCCAGCAAATAACAGCTCACGCGGGTGCGTACAATTTCACCACTGCCTTCCTCTTCAAGCGTGTGCAGACAGCAGTAACCACAACCATCACACAACAGCTCCCATTGTGCGGAGGTCATCTGCGGTAATGTTAGTATTTGCCAGAACTGATTTATCATCCGGTCTTTGATTGCACGAGCAACAACCCGAGGTTACTCTGATTAAGTAGAACCGAATTGACTTTAAAGATATGCGCCGGTAAAAACTTGATACTAATCAATAAAAGTATAATTTTACCTGAAAGAATGCTCATAAAAACAAAATACGATAGACATCCTACAGTCCATGTGTAAAATCGTGGCGGCAACTGGGTGACCACCCGCTGACAGCGGAAAAGATGAAAGCATCCATGCTTTCGGATTCAATCTCCATGAGTTAGCCGGAGTTTCCTGCAAGACACTCCTGCATTAGGTGGCTAAACTGTCAGCAACCAGTTTAGCCACCGCCTTTTACAGAGTAAAGGCGAACAGCGGATCAGCCCGATCGAACCTGTCGTCTGGTCAGAACCGATACAGGCTGCCTGCATGTGGGAGTTAGACTCATGGCGCTATCAAAAGTTCACCGGTGTTATTTATTATTCAAATAACCCCTCACCCCATGCCGGTAACAACTCATGACCCATTTTTAACTGGTCAAGTATCTTCGCCACGACAAAATCAATTATATCAAACAACGTTTCCGGTTGATGATAAAAACCCGGGTTAGCATCGACTATAACCACACCCATACCGGAGAGCTTTACCATATTCTCAAGATGAATAGTAGAATACGGGCTTTCACGCGGCACCAGAATTAAGCCTCTACGCTCTTTTATCATCACATCAGCGGCCCGCTCAATTAAATGGTTGCTGGCACCCGTGGCAATTGCCGACAGCGCACCCATTGAACAGGGGCAGACAACCATCGCATCCACTCTACCTGTACCGCTGGCGGGCGGCGCCGTCCATTCATTTTCACCGAACACCCACAACTGTTTTTTATCACAACCATATTTTGTTGTTAAAAAAACCTGTATATCTTTACCACGTGCAGGAAGATCCATGTCGGTTTCCATCGCAATAACCACCTGTGCCGCCTTGCTTATCATCAGATAAACGGTATGTTTTTTTTGCAACAGGCACTCAAGTAGACGAAAACCATACTGCACACCGGAAGCGCCGGTTATGGCCAGTGAAATAATTTTTCTATCATCGTTTTTCATTTTAGCTGCCATCTAAATAAACCCTGAGAGATTTAATTTTTCAGGCAATCACATTCTGCGCATACTGCGCTTTCAATGCGTCCAGTAAACGCTGGTGAATGGCCTCAAAACCACCATTGCTCATAATAAGAATATGGTCGCCAGCTGTTGCACTGGTACATATTTTCTCAATCATTCTTTCGGTTGAATCATAGACCGTTGTCGGTACGGTTGACGCGGCGGCCACCTCATGTAAATCCCAGTCAACACTAGCAGGCTGAAATAGCAAGACTTCATCTGCACCACAAAATGATGCAGCCAGTGTGTCTTTATGCACTCCCATACGCATAGTATTGGAACGTGGTTCCAGCAGCGCAAAAATTCTTCCACTACCCTGTACTTCTTTCATTGCCAGCAAAGTTTGTGCAATAGCGGTGGGATGATGGGCAAAATCATCATACACAGTAATACCAGCAATTACCCCTCTTTTTTCCAGACGGCGCTTAATACCACAAAATTCAGCCAGTGCTTCACAGGACTGTTCGACCGGCACGCCTGCATGACGTGCTGCAATAATGGCCGCCAGCGCATTAAGACGATTATGTAACCCGTGTATGCTCCAGTTTACTTTTCCAGCCAGTTGATTATTCAGTAACACCTCAAACTGTGAACCATCCTCATTGCAGGCACCAATCGACCAGACACTATTTTGTAAAGTGCCGGGCAGATAATGGGAGGAAAATGTCTCCTGCTGGCTCCAGCAGCCCTGCGCAATCACGCTACTTAGATTCTTATCCTCCGCATTTACCACCAGTAAGCCTTCACCGGGAACCGTACGGATAAAATGATGAAACTGTTTTTTAATTGCATCAAGGTTGTCAAAAATATCCGCATGGTCAAATTCCAGATTATTTAATATTGCCGTACGCGGATGATAATGAACAAACTTGGAACGTTTGTCGAAAAAAGCGGTGTCATATTCATCCGCTTCCACCACAAAAAAAGGCGTGGTTCCAACGCGCGCCGAAAGGCCAAAATTAGCCGGGACCCCTCCAATCAGGAATCCGGGGTTCAATCCGGCAACCTCCAGTATCCATGCCAGCATACTAGCAGTGGTCGTTTTACCGTGGGTACCGGCAACCGCCAGCACCCAGCACTGCTTCAATACATTCTCGGCCAACCACTGTGGCCCGGAGATATAGGGAATATTTTTATTTAATACATATTCAACCGCTTCATTACCGCGCGATAGCGCATTACCGATAACCACCTGATCAACATCATCAGGAATATTTTGTGCCCGATACCTCGGCGACAAATCAATCCCCTGCTCTTCAAGCTGGGTACTCATTGGTGGATACACGTTTTCATCCGAACCGCTGACTTCATGACCCGCCCGCCTGGCAAGCAGAGCTACGCCCCCCATGAATGTGCCACAGATACCAAGTATATGAATTTTCATTTTTTGTCCGCCTAACCAGGAAACAGTAACTGCGACAATGTCATGGTGATAAAAAACACCGAAAATGACAACAGCAGTGCGTTTAACGTACCAACCTCCAGCGCATGTTTAAAAATGTGTGCCTTAACCAGTATTTCCCAACTGATTAACAGCAGAAAAGCAAACGACATCGTTGATACCATGGAGCTGGAACTACTATTATCGACCAGCACAGCCAGTAATGGCCATGATGCCAGATTAAAGATCAGGCCGACACCAACAACAGCAGAAAAGGTCTGTACAAACCGCAGCTGCAAATGAAACAGGCGCAATATACCATAGACAAAAACCAGCATAACAACAAGACTCAATGACATACTTTCCAACAGTACGGATGGGTCTAATGTTGAGCTTAAAACCAGCATACCGCTAGCCCAGTACACCAATGCCAGTATCATCGGTAGCGATTTATTATGGGGTAGATCCTGCGGGGCGGATTTTAAAAACAGCATGGCAAATAATATTTGTAATACAGACATTAAAGGGCACCTCTATTAATTGATTACGGCCTCTGCGTGCCCTTAATAACTATTCTGATGAAAAATTTTGGTTAGGGCATAATATACCTCTGGAAACAGCCATAGCTTTTATTGTGGCTGCCGGGGAATATTACTATGACAGCGACACAATTAACACTCACACAACCTGATGACTGGCATCTGCATCTACGTGATGGCGCACGGCTAAATAGTGTGGCACCATTTAGCGCAGCACAGTTTGCTCGTGCAGTGGTAATGCCAAATCTAAATCCACCGATAACCACCGTTATTCAGGCTGTTGAATATCTGGACCGGATTCTGGCTGCTGTTGAAGGCAGCGACTTTGAGCCACTAATGACACTGTACCTCACCGATAAAACATCGGTAGATGAGATTATTGCCGCTCGGAAAAGCTGCTTTATTAAAGCCCTGAAATTGTATCCGGCCGGTGCCACGACGCATTCAGATGCTGGGGTAACCGATATTCACCTGTGTTATGACGTTCTGGAAAAAATGCAGGAAGTCGGCCTGCCTTTGCTACTTCACGGCGAAGTTACTGATCGGGACGTGGATATTTTTGATCGCGAAAAAGTATTTATCGACCGTGTATTACAGCCGCTGAAGCAGGATTTCCCGAAACTGAAGATAGTATTCGAGCACATCACCACCGCTGAGGCCGTCGATTACGTGCTAGCGGCAGATGAAAACATTGCCGCCACACTCACCCCGCAACACCTGATAATGAATCGAAATGCACTATTTCAGGGTGGATTACAACCGCACCATTACTGTCTGCCCGTGCTAAAACGCAACAGCCACCAGCAGAAACTCCTGTCGGCCGTTTGCTCTGGTAGCAATAAATTCTTCCTTGGCACCGATAGCGCTCCACACGCCAGACAGAAAAAAGAAAGTGCCTGCGGCTGTGCCGGTATTTTTTCGGCTCATGCCGCTATTGAAATATATGCCACTATCTTTGAACAGCAAGATGCTCTGGATAAGCTGGAAGCCTTTGCCAGCTTTAATGGTGCGGACTTTTATGGTCTGCCTCGAAACACAAAAACCATAACCTTAATAAAGCAGAACTGGCAAATACCGGATGAATACCCGCTTGGTCACGACACCCTGGTGCCTTTTCTGGCCGGCACTACGCTCAACTGGAAACTGGCCTGAAAATAACGGAATAGACTACCCCACAGCAGACGGCGGGGAACCAAACCTCTGGAGATTAATTAGCCAACGATGAACGTAGATAAATACAGCTATTTTAGAAATAACAGAAAAAAACAGGCAAAGAAGTATAATAAGAAGCTTTTTATTTGCATGTACCTTTACCTGCGTTTATCTGTGGAAAGTAGATTATATGGCCGAAAATAGTATGACTGAAAATAACGCAAAATTAATGGCGCGACGTTTCCGTGGTTTTTACCCAGTGGTAGTGGATGTGGAGACCGGTGGTTTTAATGAAAAAACCGATGCCCTGCTGGAAATCGGTGCGCTTACGCTGAACATTGATACCAACGGAAAAATGGCCATTGACGAGACATATTCCTGTCATATCAACCCATTTGAAGGGGCCAATATGGACCCGGCATCAATGGAAGTTAACGGTATTGACCCCCATCATCCATTCAGAATGGCCACAGCGAAAAAAGAAGAAGATGCCATTCGTGCATTATTTAGCTTTATCCACAGCGGAATGAAAGCCGCAAAATGCAAGCGTGCCATTATGATTGGCCACAATACCACGTTGGATCATAAATTTATCAATGCTGCGGCGGCACGTAATAAAATCAAACGTAACCCGTTTCACCCCTTCAGCACCTTCGATACTGTCAGTCTTGCCGGACTAGCCTATGGGCAGACGGTATTGTCCCGTGCCGTACAGGCGGCGGGCATTGAATGGGATAATGCAGAGGCCCATTCAGCCATGTACGATGCAACAAAAACCGCTGAATTATTCTGTATCATTGTTAATCACTGGGCCAATAATATTGGAGAAGTCTGGAGCACCCCAGCTCCCGCTCCGAAAAAATAAAGATTCACACTCGAAATAATGCTGTATCTTGTATTCCTGACCGACTTCATTCAGAATGGACCACTCACAACAGGGACACCGCTTAGCATTAAATGAGTAATCAGGATCTTTCCATCATTATTGTTGATGATCTGCAATTTAGCCGGATTGTTGTAAAAACCGCTCTTAAAAAAGCCGGCTATAATGGTGTGCGTATGGCGGATAGTGCAACCGAAGCCCTGCTTATGCTGGATCAGCAGCCCGCCGATGTGGTCCTGGCAGACTGGATGATGCCAGAAATGGATGGGCTTGATCTGACTGCAAAAATACGTCAACGTGATAAAGAAAGGGGTGCCTACACAGCCATTATCCTGTTTACCGCGCACGATGGCGTGGAGTACCTGGTCAAAGCATTTGAACATGGTGTTGATGATTACCTGAGTAAACCACCAAATCCCCATGAATTAACTGCCCGTATTAATGCTGCCGCCCGTATCGCCAGACTACAAAATAACTTGCTGAAAACTTCCCGACAAATGGCGGATACCATTAAACGACTGGAACAGATATCACTTACTGATGAGTTAACGGGTGCGGGCAATCAGCAGTTTCTGATGATTAACCTGAAAGCGCATATTCAGGAAGCTTCCACTCGCCGTGGTGGTGTTTGCCTGGCAATGATTGAATTACGGGAACTGGAGGCAATCCGCAAACAGCACGGAAACGCCATTGTTGACGAAGTTATAATTAATCAGCACCACCGCCTACGCCGTGCGGTACGCCCGACCGATACCATTGCCCGCCTGCATAACGATGTTTTTGCCATTATCATGCATCACCCCAGAGCGAAAGACTATAAACCATCATCTATCGAACGGGTGATAACCATGATTGATAATCGGGCTTATAAAACCACGGCGGGTAATCTAACGATTACCGGCCGCATTGGTCTTTTCTATTATCACGGCGATGAAACTATTATTTCAACAGAAGAACTGTTCCTGCGTGTGGAGAAAAAACTACAGGAAGCGCGCGAAAACCCTTCGCTGAGTATCGCCTACTAACTATCGTATCAACCAGTTGGATCGTATCAACCAGCTGGTCCGTATCAACCAGTTGGA
>CAYXNL010000072.1:0-9513 GCA_964466455.1 uncultured Thiotrichaceae bacterium | reverse complement strand
TGTCACCCCAACCTACGGTTTGGAATAGTTAGACTTTACGGTAAGTGGACGCAACAATACCATACTGGATTTTAGAGAGTTGCTATCATGAAATTAGAATATTACGGTAGAATCCGTTAATATTCCGCCTCCAGTAAAATTCAAATTTGAAGATCCTCCATGCTGAAAATACATAATAGCCAGAGCCGTAAAAAAGAAATTTTCACACCCATTGAACCGGGTAAGGTAAAAATGTATGTCTGTGGCATGACGGTCTATGATCTTTGTCATTTAGGTCATGCGCGGGTGCTGGTGGTGTTTGATGCAGTGACTCGCTATCTGCGCTATAGCGGTTATGAAGTGACCTATATTCGTAATATTACCGATGTGGATGACAAGATAATTCAGCGTGCCAATGAAAAGGGTGAAACGATTTCTGTGCTGACCAGGCGTTATATTCAGGCTATGCATGAGGATGCCGATGAGCTGGGTGTGTTATCCCCGGATGATGAACCGCGTGCGACGGCATCAATGGATGCAATTATAGTGATGGTGCAAACGTTGCTTGATAAGGGCTATGCCTATGCGGCAAGCAATGGTGATGTGTATTATGATGTCAGTAAGTTTGAAACATATGGAAAATTATCCGGTAAAAAGACCGAAGACTTACGTGCCGGTGAGCGGGTAGCAGTAGATGAAAACAAAGATGATCCGTTAGACTTTGTATTGTGGAAAGCGGCCAAACCCAATGAGCCATACTGGGATTCCCCCTGGGGCAGAGGCCGGCCTGGCTGGCATATCGAGTGCTCGGCAATGTCAACCTGTTGTCTGGGTAATCATTTTGATATTCATGGAGGGGGGCAGGATCTACAGTTTCCGCATCATGAAAATGAAATTGCGCAATCAGAAGCAGCAACCGGTGAAAAGTTTGTCAATCTGTGGATGCATAACGGTTTCGTTCGCATAAACGATGAAAAAATGTCTAAATCACTGGGTAATTTTTTCACGGTACGTGAAATTCTTAAATTATATAAGGGCGAGGAAATCCGCTATTTCGTCCTTGCCAGCCATTACCGTAGCCCGTTGAATTATTCCGACCAGTTACTCGATAGTGCCCGCAGTGCCCTGACTCGTCTGTATAACTGTCTGCGAGGGCTAGATATTTCTGATGTTACTGCCGATGATGTTGCCGTTGAAAAATTTAAACAGGCCATGGATGATGATTTTAATACCCCGGAAGCACTGGCAGTATTATTTGATCTGGCTAACCAGATAAACCGGCTACGCAAAGCAGAGCCTGAAGCCGCCTTACAAAAAGCGTCTGTATTGAAAAAACTGGCAAATATTCTGGGCTTGCTTGAAGTTGATGCCGAAGTGTATTTGCATCGTGGTATGGGTGAAGCGGATGAAGCTGGAATCGAAGACCTGATTACTGCACGTTTGCAGGCGCGGGCAGATAAAAACTGGGCGGAGGCGGACCGAATTCGTGATCAGTTGGCCCAAATGGGTGTTGCGCTGGAAGACAGGGATGGTAAAACCATCTGGCGCCGCAACTGATTGGCCACATCTTCATTAGCTACATCTTAGGAACCTCGGACTGGTCGGATAAAATTGACGCTCTGGAGGCGAAATCCAGCTTGTCAGGTTATTTTTCTATCCGCCTTTTTCTTTTAGTACGCTTCATGTATAATTCGCGCCCTGTAATTTGATTATCCTTGCTCCACCGCAATAGGCGGGGGGCTTAACCGAGAGGAATATTATGCGTCACTACGAAATCGTATTTCTGGTGCATCCTGACCAGAGTGAACAGGTGCCTGCCATGATTGATCGTTATAAAGCAATGGTCGAGAACAGTGGTGGAAAAGTACATCGTCTTGAAGACTGGGGTCGTCGTCAACTGGCCTATTCAATTAATAAAATTCATAAAGCACATTATGTTCTAATGAACATTGAATGTAATGAAGACATGCGTGATGAAATTGAAACCGCTTTCCGCTTTAATGATGCGGTTATTCGCAATCTGATCCTTAAACGCGATGATGCTGTTACCGAACAATCCCCGTTAGTCAGAGCCAAAGAAGAAGCGGAGGCTAAGCCCGCTGCTGAATCAGCTAAACCTGTTGCCGGAAAGTCTGCGGAAAAGGTTGTAGCAAAAGATACCGAAGCAAGCGCAGCAAAAACGGCTGTAACAGAAACCACTGCACCGGAAACGGCTGCAACAGAAACCACGTCGGCTGAATAGGAGAACCTGATGTCTGCATATTTTAGACGTAAACGTTATTGTCGTTTTACCGCTGAAGGTATCACTGATGTTGATTACAAAGATATTGAGTTGTTAAAAGCCTTTGTTTCAGAAAGTGGTAAAATTGTTCCCGCTCGTATTACAGGGACTAAGGCAAAATACCAGCGCAAGCTGACTCGTGCGATTAAAGTTGCCCGTTATCTTGCATTAATGCCATATACAGATAGCCATAAATCATAATTACATGGATAAAATCCAGCAATGGATATGATTGATTATCCTGTCTGCTAAAACAGGTTCAGGTTTTATATATGATTTTTCTGGCAGGCTTCGTGTTAAAAGGACCGCTTCAGGCAGCACTGGTGGTAGCGGCTATGGCTATATTGGGGCTGTTGTTGCCACCGGTTAGCTGGATTAGTGCCGCTGCCATTGTACTGGTAACATTGGTGAACGGTTATAAGCAGGGCTTGATTACTACTGCTATTTCTGCTGTAGGCGCTGCAGTATTTGCCTATATTATTTTTGCTAATATGAAGGGAGGTACTGATTTTACTCCCCTGATTGCGCTAAAAATGGTATTTTATTTTGTATTATTGATCTGGCTGCCGGCGTGGATTGCTGCGACCGCCTTACAGCAGACAATATCGCTGGCATTTACCATGCAATTATTGGCGGCAGTTAGTCTGGTGGCGATAGCAATATTTTATCTGCTGTACCCGAATTTTGGTGAACACTGGCGCAAGTTTCTTAATGATTTATCCGCGCAGGTACTGGCAGTACAGTCGGATGCTGGTACGGCTGGTGAGTTAAAATCACTGGAAGACGGCCTGATTAAACTGTTACCGGGGCTGTTTGTCAGTAGCCTGATGCTTGGCACCATGTTCAGCCTGTTTCTGGGGCGTTGGTGGCAGGCAATATATTTTAACCCAGGTGGCTTTGGTAAGGAATTCAGGGCGTTGGCGTTGGGCAAATCTACTGCTATTGTTGCATTGGTTATTCTCGCCCTGACTGTGGTACTGAAAACCTATGTCATGGCGGCATTTGCAATTATTGTTGTGATCTTGTACAGCGTACAGGGAACCGCAATATTACATGCGGTATTTAAAATAAGAAAAACGCATACCGCATGGCTGATATTAATATATGGCTTAATGATGTTTATCCCACAGCTTATGGTGGTGATGTTATTTGTCGGAATGATCGATAGTTGGGTGGATATCAGGCAACGACTAACGCCTGCTGCCTGATTTGTATCTTAATAAAAAGGTTGCTGATAACAGCGTTTATTCGGTAACGGAAAAAATTATTAATTTAAGAAAATTACAGCTAAATAAAAGCTCATAAACAGAGGTTATAAAGATGGAAGTCATCTTATTTGAAAAAATTGATCGTCTTGGCAGTATTGGTGATCTGGTAAATGTAAAATCCGGTTTTGCACGCAATTATTTATTACCTCAGGGTAAGGCGAAAGTTGCAAATGATGAAAATAAGGCAGAAATTGAAGCACATCGGGCAGAACTGGAGAAAACGGCAGCAGAAACCATTGCCGCCGCAGGCGTACGACGCGATAAAATCACTGAATTAACGATTAGTATTACTGCTAAATCGGGTACTGAAGGTAAGTTATTTGGTTCTATCGGTAACACCGATATCGCTGCGGCGATCACTGAAGCTGGTGTTGAGGTAGAAAAACGTGAAGTACGTCTGCCGGAAGGACCTATTCGCCAGGCAGGTGAGCACGAAATCACCCTGCACCTTCACGCGGATATCAATGTAGTTGTGAATATAACGGTTATTGGTGAAGAAAGCGTCTGATTTTCCAGTATCTTTGTTATACACCAGAAAAGCCTGCATACTGTTTGCAGGCTTTTTTGTCCGTACCGAAAAAAATCATGCCGTGAACAATAGGATAAATGGTGGTCCTGCTCCCTTTCCTGTACACAGATTTCACTTTATAATCAGCTTCCATTTATCGGGTTAATTTATGTCAAAAACAGCCATACCGGAAACGACTACTTTTCCTGTTGATGACCAGCAGACCAGTAAGTTACGTGTGCCACCACAATCTATTGAGGCCGAACAGGCCGTTATTGGTGGTCTGCTGCTGGATAATGTTGCCTGGGAGCAAATTGCGGATAAAATCACCGATGAGGATTTTTATCGTCATGATCACCGTCTGTTGTTTGCTGCGATACGTGCACTTGAAGCACAGAATAAACCGTTTGATGCTGTTACCCTGTCTGAACATCTTGAAAAACACAATCAACTGGAACAGGCGGGTGGCCTGGTCTACCTCGGACGGCTGGCGAAAGATACGCCCAGTGCTTCTAATATTGTTGCTTATGCTGATATCGTGCGTGAGAAATCGGTATTACGTCAGCTTATTCATATTGGTACTCAAATTAGTAATAGTGGTTATCAGCCGGAAGGCAGAGATAGTCCTGAATTACTGGATGAGGCAGAGAAAAACGTATTTCGTATTGCCGAACAAGGCGCTAAAGGTGCCGGTGGTTTTCAGGAAATAAAAACACTGTTGACGAAAACACTGGATAAAATAGATGTTTTATTTAATAGTGATGGGGCGATCACTGGTGTTTCTACCGGATTTGATAAATTTGATGAAATGACCACCGGCTTACAGGCGGCAGATCTGGTGATTGTGGCCGGGCGGCCTTCAATGGGTAAAACTACCTTTGCAATGAATATTGCAGAAAATGCGGCTATCGGTAATAAATTACCGGTCGCGGTATTCAGTATGGAAATGCCGGGTGATGCACTGGCCATGCGGATGATTTCCTCTTTGGGTCGGGTAGATCAACATCATATTCGTACTGGTAAGCTGACGGATGAAGACTGGGCAAGGATTACTTCTGCTATCAGTATTTTATCGGATGCAAAAATCTTTATTGATGATACACCAGCATTATCCCCTAATGAAATACGCGCTCGTGCCAGACGTCTGAAGCGTAAACATGGACTGGGTCTGGTTGTTATCGACTATCTTCAACTTATGCAGGTACATGGTGGTAGTGAAAATCGGGCCACAGAAATTTCTGAAATTTCGCGTAGCCTGAAGGCCATGGCGAAAGAGCTGGAAGTACCGGTGATTGCGTTATCACAGTTAAATCGTAGTCTGGAGCAACGCCCGGATAAACGTCCGGTTATGTCAGATTTGCGCGAATCCGGCGCGATTGAGCAGGATGCCGACCTGATTGTGTTTATCTACCGCGATGAGGTTTATCACGAAGACAGTCCTCAGAAAGGTACCGCAGAAATTATTATTGCCAAACAGCGTAATGGTCCAATTGGTAAATCCGTTCTTACCTTTCTCGGCAAATACACCAAGTTTGAGAATTATATTCCAGAAATGTACAGTAACGACGGGTTTGAATAGGGATGATTATACAGTCATCTGTATACCGTCGTGTGCGTATAATCATTGACCGGCGGGCACTGCGGCATAATTTTAGCCGGGTAGAAGAGTGTGCGCCGCATAGCCGCATTATGGCTGTGATTAAAGCAAACGGTTACGGGCATGGTCTGTTAATGGTTGCACAAACATTGCGACAGGCGGATATGTTCGCTGTCGCAACGCCGGCAGAGGCTTTGTTTTTACGCAATCAGGGAATTGAACAGGCACTGCTGGTTCTGCATGGTTTTCGTTATCCTGAAGAACTTAAACAACTGGCTGATAAAAAAATTGAACCGGTTATTCATCAGTTATGGCAACTGGATATGGTGGAGCGTTATACCGGCATTGATATAAATGTGTGGTTAAAGGTTGATACCGGCATGCATCGCCTGGGTATTGATCCGGTGGATATTGAACAGGCATTTGAACGGCTGAAACAATGTCAGGCCGTCGCCTCTATTTCTTTGCTCTCTCATTTCTCAAGCGCTGATGAAGAGGGTAATAGTTTAAATAACATACAAATAGAGTCGTTTTCTAAAGTAAATAATCAAGCTTATAGCTATGCCAGTATGGCTAACTCGGCGGCACTCATTTCTCTGCCAGAAAGCCATTTTGATATTGTTCGCCCCGGAATTATGCTATATGGTAGTTCTCCCTTTATGCACCGTTCTGCAGCGCAGTTAGATTTGCAGGCAGTCATGAATTTTGAGTCCGAATTAATTGCAATACGCAGTCTGAAAAAAGGTGATCGTATTGGTTATGGTGGTGAGTGGGTCTGCCCGCAGGCAATGCAGATAGGTATTGTCGGTGCTGGTTACGGCGATGGCTACCCGAGACATGCAAAATCAGGAACTCCGGTCTGGTTGAACGGACACCGTTGTGATCTGCTCGGGCGAGTGTCGATGGACAGTTTATGTATTGATTTGCATGATATTCATGCAAAAGTTGGTGATCGGGTTGTGCTGTGGGGCAAGGAATTACCCGTTGATGACGTTGCGCACGGTGCCGATACTATTGCTTATGAACTTTTATGTACGGCTGGTAGCATGATAAGATCCGACGAATCAATTTGCCTTGTCTAAAATAATACATCTATAGAATCCTCGTTGGCGAAAATATTTTTTGAACAGGCTATGCTTATGCCGATATGATAGCTGCTATGTAGCTTGTATACGGGTAAAGTTATCGTCGAAATGTAAATTAGTGGAGTACAAATATGGTAAAAAAACAACTCTTCATTGTAACCATTAGCTGTCTGGTGCTACTGTCTGGCTGTAGTAATGATATCGCCATGTTTCGTGGAGAAGCCACTCGTATGGGAGTGTATAGTGATTCAGGCCCAACAACACTTGATAAACTGGACTGGAAATTTAGTACCGCAGGCAAAAGTTATTCTTCACCGATCGTTGCGGATGGTACAGTTTATCTTGGCTGCAATGATGGCAACCTCTATGCAATTAATCAGCAAACCGGTCAGCTTAAATGGAAATATAAAACCGGTGGTAATGTAGAAGCGACACCGGTAATTTATAATAATACAATCTATATTGGAAGCTGGGATAAATACCTGTACGCCATTGATGAAAATACCCGCGCATTACGTTGGAAGATTAAAACAGATGGCCCGGTATCCTCTTCACCGGTAATTGCTAACGGGGTTATTTATTTTGCCAGTGAAGATGGCAAACTTTACGCTGCTGATGCAAAAACCGGGTTCCGAAAATGGAGCTTTAACGCCCATGCGCCAATATACAGCTCACCGGCTGTTGATCATAAAATCGTATTTTTTGGAACGCTGAAGGGGTTGCTGTTTGCGGTAAACATTAAAACCGGACAGGAATACTGGCGCTACCAGACGGCCGGGAAAATACATTCATCTCCAGCAACCGATGGTAAGAATGTTTATTTTGGTAGCGATGATAAACGTCTGTATGCGGTTAATATTCTTACCGGCCAACAGGTGTGGGCGAGAAAAACAGCAGGAGAGGTTCTTTCGTCGCCGGCTTTGTATGATGGTAAGGTTTACGTTGGCAGTACCGATGGATATATTTATGCCTACAACACGCAGGATGGAACACGTGAATGGGAATATCGTACCGATGGTCCGGTTTATGGACCGATAAGTATTGCATCGGGAAGTGTTTATGTCGGTAGTGCGGATGATCATCTCTATGTGCTGAGTGCATCGCAGGGGAACTTACTGTGGAAATATCAGGTTGATAGCCATATTTACTCCGCACCGGCAATCAGTGATGGTTATGTCTATTTCAGTAGCGTGAACGGCTCCCTGTATGCGGTAAAATAATCACACCCGTTTATTGTTTGCTGGTTGTGCGACTATATCTGAGAAATCATAGTATGCACACCCTGGGCACCTATGAACGGGGCAAACGGGGTGTGTTGTTAACGAAAAAGTGGTGATAGTTGTTGATGGATAAATCGTTTGTCTGTCTGTGCGTTAACGCTCAAGGTGCTGTAATTTATCTGCCACGCCTTCCCATTCCTCAGCATCAGGCAGAGAGTCCTTACTGACATTAATAATCGGCCATTGTTGAGATAATTCCGCATTGAGTTCAAGAAAATTTTCCTGTCCCGCCGGAACATCGTCATCGGCAAAAATTGCACCGATGGGACATTCCGGTTCACACAGGGTACAATCAATGCACTCATCGGGGTCAATAACAAGAAAATTAGGACCTTCATGGAAGCAGTCAACCGGACATACATCAACGCAGTCGGTATGTTTACATTTAATACAGTCTTCTACAACAACGTAAGTCATAAGTAATATCGTCTTCTGATTGTGAAATAGATGAAATTCTACCACAGTCATTAGACCATGCATGTCAACATGGTCTAAAATTAACAATAATTAAATAACAACGAATCAAATAAGTAAATAGGCAGGATTTTTTAATTATGAGTAGTGTTCGTACAGTAGTTTTTCCCGTTGCCGGTCTCGGTACGCGGTTCTTACCTGCTACCAAGGCAATTGCCAAAGAAATGTTAACGGTAGTAGATAAACCATTAATTCAATATGCCTCAGAAGAAGCAGTGAGTGCCGGGATTAATAATCTTGTGTTTGTCGTTGGACGTACCAAAAATGCCATTATTGATCACTACGACAAGGCTTATGAACTGGAAAACGAGCTTTTGCTGAGAAACAAATTTGCATTGCTGGAAATTGTAGGAGATATTGTGCCGGATAATATTCACTGCATTTTTATTCGCCAGTCTGAAGCGATGGGGCTGGGGCATGCGGTATTGTGTGCGCAACCAGTTATTGGGGATGAACCTTTTGCCGTAATCCTGCCGGATGACCTGATTAATAACCCTGGTGGGAAGAGCTGTATACAACAGATGGTAGACGTTTATGAAAAATATCATGGATCGGTGATTGGGACGCAAACAGTTGATATTTCAGAAAGCCATAAATATGGCATGGTGGCGGGGCCCAAACTGGGTGAAAAAGTCTCACGGATTGATGATATTGTTGAAAAACCAGACCCTTCTGAATCCCCATCTGACCTGGCAATTGTTGGTCGTTATATTTTGACACCGGCAATTTTCGATAAATTAACCACTACCGAGCGTGGTGCGGGTAACGAAATACAACTTACCGATGCGATAGCCGCGTTACGTAAAACAGAGGAAATCTATGCCTATAGTTTTGAAGGACGGCGTTATGACTGTGGTAGTAAGGTTGGTTATCTGGAAGCAAATGTTGAGCTGGCGTTACAACATGATGATCTTGCAGATAGTTTCCGCAAGTTTCTGAAAAACCTTGAATTATAAGCGTCTGGATGGCTATCAGTATCCGGTAAAGCCAGACTGCTACTCGGCAGGTTATGACGATTTCGACTGATGATACAAAGGAAAT
>CAYXNL010000071.1:0-9787 GCA_964466455.1 uncultured Thiotrichaceae bacterium | reverse complement strand
CCAAAAATGTTGGCACCAATCAGGAGTTTAACTTTGCCTTTACCTATGCGCTGAACAATAGCGTTACGGGACCGAACCCAATGCAGTCAGATCAGCAGATTAAACTTGAAATGCAACAGTTTGATGTACAGGCTGGCTGGGCATGGAAGTTTTAACACGGGTAGTTAATATGCTCGTTAATGAGTAACGATTGCTGAAAAGCAATACGGTGAAAAAAACCCTGCTGGTATTTTACCCGCAGGGTTTTTTATGGTCGATGGATTGCGTGGTGAAGTGAAGAGCATGAGTCGGCTATCGAGTATTTTATTCTTCGCCAATTTATTTATATAAGAATATTATAACGTATTGAATTTATGACATATTTTAATTCACGTTTTATTTGATTTTTTGTAAAATTCACTTGCATATCCATTTGTTTTTGATTAGATTGTGCTTCCTTCCTTCTTGTTAGGGGTAGATTGTATCTACATTAGGAAGTAACCATGAAGATAAAAATAAGATAAAACGAAAAAATATTCTGGAGAGAAAAAGCATGTTACAAATTAAATCAAAATGGCTGGCTTTTGCTGCGGCAGCAGTGATAGGTCTGTCTAGTATGGTCGTACAGGCTGACGTTGAAATGAAACCCTTTATTCTGGGTTCAACAACAACAGGAAGTGTGAGTGATCAGATCGCTGGCGTAGAAAAGTCGCTGACAGACAATGGCTTCACAGTTGTAGGTAAATATTCACCTTATGATAATGCCGAGGTCATTGTGGTTACCAATGATGAAATGAAAAAGCTGGCGGCATCCCATGACCGTGGTGGTTACTTTGCGCCGGAACGCGTGGCGATAACCAAGGTAGGCGATCAGGTTCAGATTACCTATAGTAATCCTCCTTATATGGCTGCTGCTTATCACATAAAAGGTAATGTCTCTGCCATTAGTGCTGAGTTAAAAAAAGCACTGGGTGATGTGAAATCATTTGGTTCGGCTGATGGCCTGACGGCAGATGACCTGGCCGATTACCACTATACCTTCGGTATGGAATACTTTGATGAACCGTATGATTTAGCTTCTTATGATACACATGCAGAAGCAGTTGCTGCGGTAGCAAAAGGTCTGGCTGCTCACGCCGGTGGCGTTAGCGAGGTTTATCGTATTGATATTCCTGGTGGCAAGCAGACTGTATTCGGTGTTGCCATGAAAGCAGGGCCAAAAGGCAATAAATATATGGATGATAAATATATTATGAGTGTGATTGATTTCAAACCTATTCGCTCAACCGCTCATCTTCCTTATGAAATTCTAATCAGTGGTGGTCATGTTGAAGCATTACATGCCCGTTTCCGTATCGCTGTGGACTTTCCTGATCTGAGCATGATGGGTTCACATAGCTTTATGGATATCATGCCTTCCCCGGATGCTATTCAGGATGCGTTAACAAAAGCAGCTGGTGGTTCTGGAGATAATTAATAGCTTTAGACTTTTAGCTATTAGTAGTAAAAACCCCGGTTTAACCGGGGTTTTTTTTGCCAGTTTATTAAGGGCTGAGGGTATAAAATTCACTTTGATATCTATTCAGTATTATAAAAATGTCGTGAAATTTATTCTGTAACCGTTTATAATTCGCGGTTTGCTGAACAGTTAGATACAGTATGTATTGTTGTCTACAGCAAAAGAGTTTTGTCATGGGGTTTTGTCATTTATGGGGTTCGGGCATGGTACTGCGTTGTCCGGGTTGTAATGATTATTTTAAATAACGGGTATTAGTGGAACGATTGTGGAATTAACGGGCGCAGAAATAATTCTTGAGTGTCTCAGAGCCGAAGGGGTTGATTATGTCTTCGGGTATCCGGGTGGCGCTGTCCTGCATATTTATGATGCATTTTACAGGCAGGATAAAATTAAACATATTCTTGTTCGTCATGAACAGGGAGCAACCCATGCGGCAGACGGTTACGCCCGTTCAACCGGTAAGGCTGGTGTGGTACTGGTAACCTCCGGTCCGGGAGCAACTAATGCGGTAACCGGCATTGCTACCGCCTATATGGACTCTATTCCAATGATCGTTATTACCGGTCAGGTGCCCAAGCATCTGATAGGCAATGACGCTTTTCAGGAAGTTGATTCGGTCGGCATTACCCGTCCGGTGGTAAAGCATAATTTTCTTATTAAAGATGTCAATCATATTGCGGATGTATTCAAAAAGGCATTCCATGTTGCTACAACCGGTCGACCCGGTCCGGTGGTTATTGATATTCCTAAAGATATAACGGCTGAAAAAACCGAATTTCATTATCCGCAGAAAATTAAAATGCGTTCATATTGTCCGGTTGAGGGCGCTCATAGCGGGCAGATTAAACGTGCCGTCGATCTCATTCTTTCTGCTCGGCAGCCGATGATTTACACTGGTGGTGGCGTGATTCTGAGTAATGGCTCTGATGAGTTACGCCGTTTTACCCGCAAGCTGGGTTACCCCATTACCCAGACGCTCATGGGACTGGGCGCCTTTCCAGCCAGTGATAAGTTGTCGTTGGGTATGTTGGGTATGCATGGTACCTACGAAGCGAACATGGGTATGCATCACTGTGATGTGTTGATTGCGATTGGTGCGCGTTTTGATGATCGTGTTACTGGCGCACTGGAGAAATTCTGTCCGAATGCAAAAATCATTCACGTCGATATAGATCCGGCTTCAATTTCAAAGAATGTAAAAGTAGATATTCCGATAGTCGGCGATGTTAAGCAGGTATTAGATCAGTTTAACGCACTACTGGAAGCAACGGATAAGACACCGGCTGAATCGGCGCTTAAAAACTGGTGGGCACAAATTAATGAGTGGCGCTCACAGGACTGTCTCAAATACGACCGTGACAGTGGTACCATAAAACCGCAGTTTGTTCTGGAAGAACTTCATAAGGTAACAAAGGGTGATGCTTTTATTACCTCCGATGTCGGGCAGCATCAGATGTTTACCGCGCAGTATTATGGTTTCGATAAGCCGCGTCGCTGGATTAACTCAGGCGGGCTGGGGACAATGGGTTTTGGTATGCCGGCTGCAATGGGTGTACAACTGGCTCATCCGGGCGAGAGTGTTGCCTGTGTGACGGGTGAATCAAGTATTCAGATGTGTATTCAGGAACTTGCCACCTGCAAGCAATATCAACTGCCATTAAAAATTATTAACCTCAATAATGGTTATATGGGAATGGTGCGTCAATGGCAGGAATTTTTCTATGAAAAACGCTATGCTATGTCGAGCATGGTTACCATGCCGGACTTTGTTGCCCTGGCAGAAAGTTATGGGCATATTGGCATACGAGTAGAAAAACCGGAAGACGTGCGTGCGGCACTGGAAAAGGCCTTTGCCATGAAAGATCGGCTGGTTTTTCTTGATTTTATTACCGAGCAGGAAGAAAATGTTTATCCGATGATCCCTGCCGGGGCTGGTTTGAATGAAATGATACTGGTGTAGCAATGAAACATATTATTTCGATATTACTGGAAAATGAAGCGGGTGCATTATCCCGGGTAGCCGGACTGTTTTCAGCCCGTGGTTATAATATTGAATCACTAACCGTGGCACCAACTGATGACCCATCATTATCCCGCATGACACTGGTCACCTCCGGCACAGCAGAAATTGTTGAGCAGATCTGCAAGCAGTTAAACAAACTGGTGGATGTGGTCAAGCTGGTAGATTTAACCAGCGACAAAAATGTTGAACTGGAATTAATGCTTATCAAGATTCATGCTGAAGATAAAGCACGCGATGAGATTAAACGTATTGTTGATATTTTTTATGGACAGATTGTTGATATGACCGATACTACCTACACGCTTGAGGTTACCGGCAATACGGAAAAAATTGATGCCCTGCTGGAAGCGTTATCCGGCTTTACCATACTGGAAGTGGTTCGTTCCGGCCTGCTCGGCATTGAACGCGGTGCGAAAGCCTTTTGTTGATTGACATTTGCTGAGTGACATTTGCTGAGTGACAAATTATTTATATCATCCAGATTTTTTATATCAAGGGCACTTCTATTATGAATAGAGATACCCGTAACCGGAAGTAAAGTAAAATGAATATTTATTACGATAAAGACTGCGACCTTTCTGTTATACAGGGCAAAAAAGTAACAATTATCGGTTATGGTTCACAGGGACACGCACATGCCAACAACCTGAAAGATTCTGGTGTGGATGTTAGTGTTGGTCTGCGTGCAGGTTCTGCTTCTGTGACAAAAGCCGAAGCGGCTGGGCTAGCTGTTAAATCAATTGAAGAAGCTGTCGCCTGGGCAGATGTCGTTATGGTGCTGGCACCGGATGAACATCAGGCAAGCCTCTACAAAGAACAAATCGAACCGAACATCAAACAGGGTGCGGCAATGGCCTTTGCGCATGGTTTTAATATTCACTTTAAAGCCATTTCTCCACGTGCCGATCTGGATGTCATTATGATTGCACCCAAAGCGCCAGGACATACTGTACGTAGTGAATTTGTCAATGGTGGCGGTATTCCCGATTTAATTGCCGTGGCACAGGATGCCTCTGGTACGGCAAAAGATATGGCTCTGTCCTATGCCTCTGCTATCGGCGGTGGTCGTACAGCGGTTATCGAAACTACCTTTCGTGAAGAAACGGAAACGGATCTGTTTGGCGAACAGGTGGTGTTATGTGGCGGCACAACTGCACTGGTTCAGGCTGGTTTTGAAACCCTGGTGGAAGCCGGTTATGCACCGGAAATGGCTTATTTTGAGTGTCTGCATGAGCTTAAATTAATTGTCGATTTAATGTATCAGGGCGGTATTGCAGACATGCGTTATTCTATTTCCAATACGGCTGAGTACGGTGATGTTACCCGTGGTCCGCGTATTGTGAATGAAAATACCAAAGCGGAAATGAAGAAAATTCTATCTGAAATACAGAGTGGTCAGTTTGCGAAGGAATTTATTGATGAAATGCAGTCAGGTGGTAAAAACCTGGAAGCATTACGTGAAAAGGCACGTCAGCATCCGATTGAACAGGTGGGGGCAAAACTTCGCGCCATGATGCCCTGGATTAAAGCTAATAAAATTATTGATAAGAGTAAAAACTGATTTTTGTGCATAGAACATCAAATCGGAAAGAACAGATAAAGGGGCCTGTGGGCTCCTTTGTCTATTTCGCCCAGACGGTATCAAAAGTACCTTGAATTTGATAAATAACAGGCTAATCTGTAGTGATGGATGAAAATACACCAGCAAATAAAATACCGGTCGATAAAAAAAGACGCCGTGGTATTTATTTGTTACCCAATTTGATTACAACAGGTGCCCTGTTTGCTGGGTTCTATGGCGTTGTGGCGGCGATTAATGGACACTATAACCTGGCTGCTATTGCCGTTTTTATCGCCATGATTCTGGATGCGCTGGATGGTCGTGTGGCACGTTTAACCAATACCCAGACGCAGTTTGGTGCGGAATATGACAGCCTTGCTGATATGTGTTCATTTGGTCTGGCACCTGCGCTGATTATGTATGTCTGGTCGTTATCATCGCTGGTACAGTACAGTTGGCAATGGGGGAAACTTGGCTGGTTGGCTGCCTTTTTGTATGTTGCCTGTGCCGCCTTACGGCTGGCCCGGTTTAATGTGAAAGCCAGCAGTACCGACAAACGCTATTTTCAGGGTTTACCCAGTCCTGCCGCTGCTGGTGTTGTGGTCGGGTTTGTTTGGGTAGAGAACAATCTGGGGTATACGGGAAGTGATGTGGCGTTTATTGCGCTTCCAATTATTGTGTTTGCCGGTATCATGATGGTGAGTAATATTTCCTATTACAGCTTCAAAGATATTGATTTTCAGAACAAAGTCCCTTTTGTTGCAATGTTAATCGTGGTGCTGATTTTTGTTTTTGCAGCCATTGATCCACCCAAAGCATTATTTAGCTGTTTCATGATTTACGCACTTTCCGGTCCAGCCATCAGCATTATCCGCCGGGTAAGAAAACGCAATAATAAACGCTAAGGCACCTATTCTCGGACAGGTTCCTGGTTAGCGATATTTTGCACGGTCTGCACAGGGAATATGTTGCGGGCAGATACACCTGAATGTAGTTGTATATTTTTCTTGTAAATCTACCGTGTTGTCGCTATAGTTGTAGGCAGTATGGAAATATTTTCACAACAAACTGCCTGTTCAATAGCCGGTTCCATGTCCGGTGAAGGGTTGTTGAGTGTCTCAAATATTGAATATTATCAAGTTATCACTTTCCCATCCCTCGTTTTACCTGCTTTATCCCTGCTCCTGCCCTAGGGCAATGATGTCATTCCTGGCGAGGAGAAATACGCATTAACTTTAAAACCGTTAAGTATTCTTAAGTAACAGGACAGGTCATGAGTATAGATAAATTAATTATTTTTGATACAACCCTTCGTGATGGCGAGCAAAGCCCCGGCGCCTCAATGACGAAGGATGAGAAAGTTCGTATTGCCAAAGCACTGGAAAAAATGCGTGTTGACGTTATTGAAGCTGGCTTTCCCATTGCCAGTGTGGGAGATTTTAATGCGGTAAAGGCAGTAGCCTCGGTAGTAAAAAATAGCACAGTTTGTGCCCTGGCACGTGCGCTGGAAAAAGATATCAGCCGCGCTGGTGAAGCGGTGGTCTCGGCCGAGTCATCACGTATTCATACGTTTATTGCTACCTCTCCCATTCATATGAAAATGAAATTACGCATGGAAGCGGATGCGGTGCTTGAACAGGCGGTGGCATCGGTGAAAATGGCAAGAAGCTATACGGATAACGTAGAATTTTCACCTGAGGATGCAGGACGCTCGGATACAGATTTTCTGTGCCGAATTATTGAAGCAGTGATTGATGCCGGTGCAACCACCATCAATATTCCTGATACGGTCGGTTATAATATTCCCCACCAGTTTGGACAGTTGATCGCTACCCTGATGGAACGTGTACCGAATTCGGATAAAGCGGTCTTTTCTGTTCACTGTCATAATGACCTTGGTCTTGCCGTTGGTAATTCACTCTCGGCCGTATTAAATGGTGCTCGCCAGGTGGAATGCACTGTCAATGGTCTGGGCGAACGTGCAGGCAATGCTTCATTGGAGGAAGTGGTCATGGCGGTGCGAACGCGGCAGGATATTTTTAGCTGCAATACCGACCTGGATACCTCACAGATTGTTCCCTGCTCGAAACTGGTCTCGGGTATTACCGGTTTTCCGATACAGCCGAACAAGGCTATTGTTGGTGCCAATGCCTTTGCCCACGAATCGGGTATTCATCAGGATGGTATATTAAAAAGTCGTGAAACTTATGAAATTATGCGCGCGCAAGATGTCGGCTGGTCATCAAACCGTATGGTGCTGGGCAAACATTCCGGGCGTAATGCGTTTAAGAGCCATCTGAAAGAGTTAAATATCGATTTTCATTCCGAGCAGGAACTGAATGATGCTTTTGCACGATTCAAGGAACTGGCCGATAAAAAACACGAAATTTTTGATGAGGATCTGCGTGCGATTGTTGCGGACACCAGCTGGTCAACCGAGAATGAACATTTCAAACTGATTAGTCTGAAAGTGTGTTCAGAGACTGGTGAAACACCGCATGCTACGCTGGTTATTGAGATAAGCGGAGAGGAAGTACCGGCAAACGCAACCGGTGGTGGACCGGTTGATGCTGCTTTTCGTGCCATTGAAAGTGTTGTTAACAGTGAATCGCAACTGCAACTCTATTCCGTTAATAATATAACCAGCGGTACGGATGCGCAGGGTGAAGTGACGGTCAGGCTGGAAAAAGATGGACGGATTATCAGTGGTCAGGGTGCCGATACCGATATTGTTATCGCCTCGGTAAACGCCTATATTAATGCGCTGAATAAACTGAATAAAGCCGCTGAACGTGAGCATCCGCAACTGGGTGATGTGTGAGGAGTCGCATTCATATCGGTTAACCGGGATTATATTAGCGTTTATCAGGGGTGAGATGAAATACAGCAATGTACAAAATGACGCGCCGCTCACGGATGAGCTGCGCAGTTATTATCTTGATACGATGGGAATACAGCGTTGGGTATTGCAGCGGGCAGAAGAAACCGGTACGGCGGAAGAAGATGGTGGTGATGAAAAAATATTACCTCCTCTGCATGAGAAAAACGTGCAACCTGAAACAGGTGGTCTATCCCGGTTACAGCAACAGATTACTTCCTGTTGTGCCTGCGCTCTGGGGAAAGATCAGCCTGGTCGTGTTTTTGGTATGGGTAATCCGACAGCAAAATTAATGCTGATTATTATTGCGCCGGAGCAGTCAGGTCAGGAGCAGCCAGGTCAGGAGCAGCCCGGTCTGGATCAATCAGGGCAAAATAAATCAGGGCAAGATAAATCGGACAATCAATATCAGGGTGTCGCCAAAAATCCACTACTGTCTGTACAGTCCGTTCAGTTACTGACAAAAATGCTCCAGGCCATTAAGGTTAATATAAATGATGTATTTATTACCTCACTGCTTAAATGTATTATTCCTGCAGGACATACGATAATGCCAGCAGAGATTACTGCCTGTCGTCACCATCTGGATCAGCAGATTGAAACCATCCAGCCAGACAGGTTGTTTGTAATGGGTGAGCTGGCCACGCAGTATCTGCTGGGGAGCAAGAAAAAAATAGATAGTCTGCGTGAGCAACAATATGAATATGTCGGGCGACCCGTCTGTATCAGCTATTCAACCGATGAGCTACTGCTTCAGCCGGAAAATAAAAGAAAGGCCTGGCTGGATTTGCAGCGGCTACAGCAACAACTGTTACCGCAACAGTAGCGTCAATATCTGTGTATGTCCGTCGATAAAATAACAACCCGCAAACAGTTGAATGCTGATCTGGCTTCGCTGGTTAAAATTCGTACGATGAATTATTCAGACCTGCCTCAGGTGATCGCGGTGGAAATTAACGCCTATCCTCATCCCTGGACAGAGGGTATTTTTCGTGACTGTTTACGTGTGGGCCATCATGCCTGGGTAATGGTTCTTGATCGTGACATTATGGGTTACGGTGTTGTTATGTTGTCACCGGGTGAGGCACATATTCTGAATATCTGTGTGCATGCCGATTATCAGGGCAGGGGGCTGGGTCGTTATTTTTTGCGTTTTCTGATAGACAGGGTGACGCATCATGATGTCGATATGGTTTTACTCGAGGTACGTCGGTCTAATCAGGGAGCACAGCATCTTTATCAATCAGAAGGTTTTCATGAACTGGGTGTGCGCAAAGCGTATTATCCAGTCGAAAACGGACGTGAAGATGCGATTATCCTGGCGAAATATTTACCCGGTTCGGTCAGGGTGCGAAGATGAGCTTCATTACGCAGGTCAAAGCCCAGCGCTTCCATTTTACCCAGCAGCCGACCCTGTTCTCTTGATACGTGTGCGAGCAGCCTGGAGAGGCTTGTATCGTCCCAGGTAAAATCTGGCCAATCCGGTTTTTCCCATAGGTACATCTTTTAAACTCCGCAAACTATGCGGATATTATGGCCATTATTCTCCGCAAAGGCAAGGGCTACGCGGACTCGTGAGCGTAAGCCTGAGTGATAGTAAAAATATTTGAATGAAAAGGGAGCTTCGATTGCGAATTCCCCAATATTCCTTTATTCTCTCATATGGTATTTGGGTGGATAAAGACATGATTGACGAAATATTGACCTTGAAAGAAGTGGCGGTTTATCTCAAATTAGCTGAGAAAACTGCCTATCGCTTGGTAGCGGAAGGGAAGCTTCCCGGTTTTAAGGTGGGTGGTAGCTGGCGGTTCCGAATGGATGAAGTTG
>CAYXNL010000070.1:0-9922 GCA_964466455.1 uncultured Thiotrichaceae bacterium | reverse complement strand
AACTCTGTTTTTCTATAAGGTTTAGCAAGTAGATGGGTGATAAATTTTTCCTGACCACTAATATTTATTATGGCCGCACTGCTTTTAGTAATGGTTAAAATATTTTTTACAATGTAGTAAGAAGTAATTGAAAGTAGAGCTATTAAACCAAATGCAAAGATATATCTAAGTGTCATCCATTTTGTGCTGACGGTATTGCTTTTTAGTTTTATAGTTTGATTTTTCACAATAAACTACCTGTAGTATCGGAAATAATATCCCGATGATTGATTTTACTATGTATCAGGGTAACGTTAGAAACTTAGCAGTGACAAAGATTCGGTTCTTTGTCGGCGAATTCAAGTTACTGTATATTAACATGCAGCAACCATATTTGATGCAAATATAAAGATATAGAGGAGGAAGGATGTTGACTTTGACAATGGTTAAAAACAGTGTTTATATTTCCTGTAACTTTGGAGTAAATCAATATGCGAGTACATTCAATTATCGCCATGATCTGTCTGGCCCTTGCCGTACCAGGCGCAGTATTTGCCGCCACATCCTATGGTGGTGGGGCGGTGGCATCCCCTTCCGCTGTTGTCAACGGACAGCCTCAGGCAGCAGCTACGCACTATAAAACCATCCCCAATCTCCCGAAGGTGCTTGCCTCTATGACCAAAACGGGGGCACTGCGAGTCATCCGGCAATTCAAGACCCCGCTGAAGTCTGTCACTGGCTACCTGGTCAATCAGCGTGGTCACTACAGTATTGTCTATGGTATCGATGGCTATGTGCTCACTGGTGCATTCATATCGCCGACGGGATCCAACCTCACAACGGCGTATAACAACCAGTACGCACCCAGGCCTGCGTATGCCCGCATCATCGAGTCTCTGCATAAGAACGGGCACCTGATCCGCATCGGCAGCAAGAACGCCAAACATGTCCTGTACGCCTTTGAAGATCCCAACTGCATCTTCTGCCACAAGCTGTCATTGGCGCTTGATCCCTACATCAAATCAGGCAAAGTTCGCGTCAATATCGTTCTTGTTTCCTTCGTACATGCGAATTCGATGGGCAAATCAACGGCTATTCTCAGCGCCCGGAATCCTGGTGCTGCGTGGGCTGAAAATGAGGCTGTAACGAAGTACGATACCCATACCGAGGAAGGTAATTCTGCCGTACAGAACCCGCCGGATCCCAGGCTGGCAGCGGTAGTCCGCCAGAACATGCTGCTGATGGGTAAGGCTGGTTTTAGCGGTACCCCCGGCATTCTGTATCGCGCCTCTAACGGTAAATGGGACGCTGTAAACGGGTTTCCGGGTGATGCCTGGCTTGTGCAGCAGTTCGGTAAGCCCTGATGGTTGGACGGGGTGATCGGGGCAGCCCTTTATCTAACAGATACCCGCCAGGTTAGGATTTTTTAAGAAGGCCATCGATAATATTGGCATAATCGGTCACGATATGATTAAAATTATCACTAATAGCTAATACGTTATTTTCCAGGCGCCTTATTTTTTCTTTATTATTTAATAATTCGTTCAATTTATCTTCCAGTAATAACCAGGATTGAACCTGTATCAGTGCTTCTTTTTCAAGCAGCAGATTTTTTTCCGCATTAAAATTATCCATATATGGGCCACAGAGAATTGCCCGGCCATAGTGGGCGGGTTCCAGAATATTATGACCGCCAATGTTAACGAAAGAACCGCCCATAATAACCAGTTTTGCTGAGGAAAAATAATGAAGAAGTTCACCCACGGTATCCAGCATATAAATGTCAGTTTGATTCGTGACCGTATCATGCTGACTGTGTATGGCAATATTTAATGTCGGTTCAAGTTGCTTTAACTGGCGAATGATGCCGGGGCAACGCTCAGGGTGTCGGGGGGCGAGAAATAGTAATTCCTTACGTTTCAGTTTTAACCAGATATGTGTGATCTGATATTCTTCATTATTGTGGGTTGAAGCGGCAAGAATATAATCTCGTTGAACAGGTACGGCGGGTTGTTTTAATGTGTTGCCTGTTCTCCCGTATTTTAAATTACCGATAGTTTCTATTTTACTGTTACCGGCACCCAGCGCAAGATAAGCGGCAGCATCCATTTGTGAGCGTGTATAGATATGGTCTGGATATTGTAAGGCTGTCTTTAGTTTGCTTTTTACCCAGTTATTTGCTGCGGTTGTTTTTATAGATAAACGGGCATTAATTATTGAAATAGGGCAGTTGTTTTTATTACAGTAATAAAATAAATTTGGCCAGATTTCGGTTTCTACTACCAGTAACAGCTGTGGTTTGATCTTGTGTAGAAAACGTTTGATGGCATAGGAAAAATCAAATGGAAGGTAAGCATGTGTAAGCTGGGCAAATTTTTGCTGTGCAACAATTTTTGCGCCGGTTATTGTATTGGTAGTGATGATTATATTTTTATCGGGATGCCTGCGATATATTTCCTTAATAAGCGGCAGTATGGTAATAACTTCACCCACCGAGGCACAATGTAACCATAATGCATGTCGCGGTAATGTGCCGGTTTTGAATCCTGTTCGTTGCCAGAAAAAGCGGCTGTTCCTGTTGCGCAGACTATGTACGGCCAGGTATAGATAAATAAATGGGGATAAAAAAAATAATAACAGTCGGTAACTGAACATAATATTAATTTTTAACCAGCGTTTTCCTGTTTTGAATAAAAATTATTCTGCCGATCTGCTGTGGTTTTAAAACGTTTGTGCATCCAGCCATATTGTTCTGGCAATGCATAAACCATGGCTTCAATTTCCCGGTTAATCCGGGCACTGTCCTCTTCAATATTATCAGAAGGAAAATTTTCCAGTGCCGGTTTCACTACTATTTTATATTGCATCCCGCTATCGTCGCCCCCGTTGTTATCCTTGCCAGAAAGTCGAACCGGGTAAAATGGTACTACGCTGGCACCGGTCATTTTTGCCATTTTAGCGGTAGCCGTTAAGGTAGATGCAATGCCGCCCAGATAAGGGGTAAAAACAATGTCCTGACTGGCAAAGTCCTGATCCGGTGCAAACCAGATGGCGTGACCCTTTTTCAGGCTGCGAATAATGCCACGCACATTTTTATTTTCAATCAGCTCATTCCCGTAACGGATACGGCAGTACTCCATCATGGCGTTAAACAGAGGGTTGTGCGCTTTTTTATACACGCCGTCGTATGGAGATGTATAAAAACCGATCATACGGGCACCAATATCCAGCGTGGTGAAATGGCCGGTCAACAGGATAACACCCCTGCCTTTCTGCATGGCTGCATCCAGATGTTGCTGGCCTTCAATGATACAGCTGTTTTTTAATTTTTCTTTATCGCCAAACCAGGCATAGCCAGTTTCAAAAACGGACATTCCCAGGCTGCGGAAACAAGCAAGATTCAGCGCATTAATTTGTCTGGTGGTGAAGCCTGGGAAGGCCTGCTGGATATTAATATGAGCAATGCGCTGGCGGGAACTAACAAGGTAATAAATGAGACTGCCAAGTTTTTTTCCCAGGACCAGCGACCAGCGCATCGGTAGCAGGGTAAACAACTTGAGCACAGCAAACCCCAGCCACATAAGCCAGTATTGTGGGTGTATGAATTTTCGATAAGAAAAGCTGTTGTCAGCCATGGCGGTAAGTAAAAAAGGGAATGATTACCGTCTGTTTTGATACAGACGGTAACTATTATTTTCCTGCCTTTTTATTTTTTGGATTAGGGATTAACCATTTGTTAATTTCAAAAATATCTTTTCCAGTAAGAATGCCGGCGACACGTTTTAATTCCAGACTATCGGTAATGTATTTGTATCGTGAGGCATAATAATCACGTTGACTACTGTATAACAGGCGTTGTGAAAGTAGCACATCTACGCTGGTGCGCGTACCCGCTTCATAACCGGCAGTGGTGGCATCCAGCGAGGTTTGTGTTGAGATGACCGCCTGTTGTCTGGCTTTTACGTTGGCGATATCAGCCCTCAGACTATGATAATCGGAACGTACCAGTGCAACAGTGGTACGTTGTGCCCGCTCTAATTGTGCCTGAGCCTGTTCCAGTTCGGCCGCTTTCTGCCGTATGGTTGAGCTGGTAAGTCCACCGCTATAGAGGGGAATATTGAGTGACAGAATAACCTTGCCCTCAGTGGTTTTGGTTGCAGGCAGCTGGAACTTTGAAAAGTCACGGGCCTCGGCATCAATACTGCCATAAGAAGCATTCAGGCTCACTGACGGGTAATGTCCCCCCTTGCTGGCATCATAGGCACTTTCAGCCGCTTTTTGTGCATATTGTGCGGATTTTACGGCATAGTTATTTTCCAGTGCTTTTTTCTTCCAGATAGTAATATCCATCGGTTCGGGTACCACCAGAGGAATTTTTGGGCGAACAACCTCCAGATTCGTGCTGTACAGATTGATGATAACGCTTAGCGCTTCTCTCGCATTGGAGAGATTATTAGTAGCGGTAATTTCATTGGCGGAAGCAATATCATAACTGGCCTGTTGCTCCTTGACATCGGTAATGGCAGACAGACCAACATTATAACGTTCCTTGCTTTGCTCCAGTTGTTTACCGATGGCCTTTTTTTCAGCCGTAGAAGTTTCCCGGGCATCAATGGCATCAAGGACTTTAAAATAGGCTTTGGCAACGCGGATAATGGTATTTTGTCGTGCTGTTTCAAGATCGGTATGTGCTTTTGCCGCAATGGCATCGCCCTGATCGAGTTTATCAAAAATAGTTTTATTATAAATAACCTGATTTAAATTAAGGCTGTAAACGGTATTGTTGTCTCTGGAGCCAAATGTTTCTCCCTCGACTGTTGTGTAGGTATGCCCCTGCTGGATAGAACCGTTTAGATCTATCTGCGGTAAAAGGGCGGCTCTACTCAGAGGGGAGCTTTCTACTGCTGCCAGGTATTTTGCATAGGCATCCTGGTAGATGGTGTCGTATTGCATGGCGCGCTCAAGTGCCTGCGTTAAATCCAGCGCTTTTGCCTGGATGCTGATGAGCAGGCAGGGCAGCGCAAAAATCAGCGTTATATTAAGACGGTATGGGTTACGCATAAATATCATCCTGTTCGATACTTTAACCGGAGAAAAAAATAGAAAGTCAGTAATTGACATAAAATAATAATGCAGCCGCAGAACGATTATATGGAGTAGTCAGCGTTGCGCTAGAAAACAAATACTTCAGGGGTGTCCGCATGGATTAATCGGTCCACACAGGTTTCGAACAAGGGTTCAGTGTTCCAGCTGTCTTTTGCTGTCCGTGTTACCCGGTAGGCGGTCATTGCCGGTGCGTCACCACATACCACAAACATGCGTCCACCGGTTTGTAGCAGGGTTTTATAGCTCTGTGGAATAGCCGCCATTGAGCCGTTGATAACAATTACATCATAGCAGGGTTTCTGATCCCAGCCCTTTGCGGCATCACCGCTACTCAGGGTTACATTGGTAATGGCCAGTGCAGACAGATTTTTTTCAGCCTGTGCAGTGAGATCAGGATTAATTTCGATACTGTCGACAAAGCGTGCCAGTTTCGCCAGGCAGGCGGTGAGATAACCGGTGCCCGTGCCAATTTCGAGTACCACATCATTTTCGTCAATGACCATATTTTGTAGAATGCGCCCGTTAATATTTGGTTGCATCATACTAAGCAGGTGGTTCTCGTAGTGGCCGACAGGAATACGGGTGTCGGTATAAGCAATATTTTTATATTCCTGCGGGGTAAATATTTCACGTGGAATTTCACCAAGAACGGCAAGAACCCTCTCATCCAGTACGTCCCACGGGCGTATCTGCTGGGCAACCATATTGTAACGTGCTTTTTCAAAGTCCATGATTAATGAGCGCTAATAGAAATAAAACCGGCATTTTACTCTTTGCATGGCGGTGTGGGAATCCTTGAGTCGAATATTTCACTATAACGTAAGTAACATTACGATTAGCAGGGGATATATTCGGGCGGATAAATCTTCGACACTTTGGGGTTTATTGGCGCACAGAATGCGTTAATATGCCGGTATCACACCTGAAATTATGTATGAACTGTACCCGGAAAAAATTATGAGCGCTATTCCTGACGATTTTATTCAACGCACAACCCGGCTATCGGCTGATATTACCCAGCCGTTGTATGGTTCCAGAAAGATTTATGTGCAGGGAAAGCGGGCGGATATCCGGGTGCCAATGCGTGAAATTGAACTGGAAGATACGGCAGCCAGCTTTGGGGTGGAGAATAATCCACCTGTTCCGGTTTATGATACCTCAGGCCCCTATACTGATCCGCAGGTGGAAATAGACCTGCTTAAAGGTCTGGCTGATGTGCGCAGCCAGTGGATCGATGAGCGTGATGATACCGAATGGCTGGCTGGCCCAACGTCAGATTATGGCCATCAGCGTCAGAATGATCCAGAGCTGATGCATCTACGATTCGAACATATTCGCACTCCGCGCCGCGCCAGAACGGGTGCCAATGTCTCGCAGATGCACTATGCAAAACGGGGAATTATTACCCCGGAAATGGAATATGTAGCCATTCGTGAAAGCCTGAAGTTGCAGGAACTGCGCCGCCTGCCAGCATACGAAAAAGTATTGATGCAACATCCGGGCATGGCTTTTGGTGCCAGTCTGCCCAACGAAATAACGGTCGAGTTTGTGCGCGATGAGGTTGCCAGTGGGCGTGCCATTATTCCTGCTAATATTAATCATCCCGAGCTGGAGCCAATGATTATCGGACGAAATTTTCTGGTAAAAATTAACGGGAATCTGGGTAACTCGGCGCTAACGTCATCTATTACCGAAGAAGTGGAAAAAATGATCTGGGGTATCCGCTGGGGCAGTGATACGATTATGGATCTGTCCACCGGTAAAAATATTCACGAAACCCGCGAATGGATTTTGCGCAATTCACCGGTACCTATTGGTACCGTACCGATCTATCAGGCACTGGAAAAAGTGGAAGGTATTGCCGAGAACCTGAGCTGGGAAATATTTAAAGATACATTAATTGAGCAGGCCGAGCAGGGAGTGGATTATTTTACGATTCATGCTGGCGTGCGTCTGCAATATGTACCGTTAACCGCAAAGCGTGTTACCGGCATTGTTTCCCGCGGCGGGGCAATTATGGCGAAATGGTGTCTGGCGCACCACCAGGAAAATTTTCTTTATACCCATTTTGAAGATATTTGCGAGATTATGAAAGCCTATGATGTGGCTTTTTCTCTGGGTGATGGTCTGCGCCCCGGCTGTATTGCTGATGCAAATGATGAAGCACAGTTCGGTGAACTTGAAACGCTGGGGGAATTGACCACACTGGCATGGAAACACGATGTGCAGGTAATGATTGAAGGTCCTGGTCATGTGCCGATGCAGATGATTAAAGAAAACATGGATAAAGAACTGGACGACTGTTTTGAAGCACCATTTTATACACTGGGTCCACTGACGACGGACATAGCACCGGGATATGACCATATCACCTCAGGTATTGGTGCCGCGCAGATTGGCTGGTATGGCTGTGCCATGCTGTGCTACGTGACGCCGAAAGAACATCTGGGATTGCCGAATAAAGAAGATGTCCGAACTGGTATTATTAGCTATAAAATCGCGGCCCATGCTGCCGATCTGGCCAAAGGTCACCCCGGCGCCCAGATCCGTGATAATGCCATGTCAAAAGCTCGCTTTGAGTTCCGCTGGGATGATCAGTTCAAGCTGGCTCTTGATCCGGAGCGGGCACGTGAATATCATGACCAGACGCTACCTAAACAGGCGCATAAGGTTGCACATTTCTGTTCCATGTGTGGACCGAAGTTCTGTTCCATGAAAATTTCTCAGGACGTGCGCGAATATGCCGCAAAAAATGGTCTTGGTGATGGTGATACCGATGCGATACTGGATAAAGCCATGAGAGAAAAATCGGAGCAATTCAGACAGGCTGGCGCCAAAATATACAGTAAGGTGTAGGTCAGGACGTGATTCAGGTATGGCAGGTCAGGCATAATGAAAACAGAATTACTTAGTCCTGCCGGCACAATTAAAAATATGCGTTATGCCTTTGCTTATGGCGCCGATGCGGTGTATGCCGGGCAACCACGATATAGCCTGCGCGTGCGTAATAATGATTTCAGGGATAAAAATCTTGAAATCGGTATTAATGAAGCCCATCGCCTGGGCAAAAAATTCTACCTTGCCTCCAATGTAATGCCACATAACAGCAAGGTGAAAACCTATCTTAATGATCTTGCACCTGTTATTGCCCTGAAACCGGATGCACTGATTATGGCTGACCCCGGTTTGATTATGATGGTAAAGGAAAACTGGCCGCAGATACCTGTTCATCTTTCCGTGCAGGCAAATACCGTCAATTATGCGGCGGTAAAATTCTGGCAGCAGCAGGGTATTGAGCGTGTCATTCTGTCACGTGAACTATCGCTGGATGAGGTGGCTGAAATTCGTCAGGAGTGTCCGGATATTGAACTTGAGGTTTTTGTTCATGGTGCCCTGTGTATTGCCTACTCGGGTCGCTGTCTGCTATCGGGTTATTTTAATCATCGCGATCCGAATCAGGGAACCTGTACCAATTCCTGCCGCTGGGATTATAAAACACTGGCCGCGGAGGAAACTCCCGAGGGTGTTTATAAACCTGCCCAAAAGCGTGGTCAGACATCACCATCTGTTTCGCCGGTAGCGCGTGCAGAGCTGGGTAATGGTCAGCGCCATCCCCTGGCGGATCAGGTTTATCTACTGGAAGAAAAAAATCGTCCGGGGGAATATACAGCGATTACCGAGGATGAGCACGGCACCTACATTATGAATTCAAAAGATCTGCGTGCGGTAGAGCATGTTGAAAAGTTGATTGATATGGGTATTGACTGCCTGAAAATAGAAGGGCGAACCAAATCCCATTATTATGTTGCACGAGCCACGCAAAGTTATCGTCAGGCGATTGATACGGCGCAGCGAGGCGAGAAATTTAATCCGGCACTGCTGGGCGATCTGGAAAACCTGGCTAACCGCGGTTATACCGATGGTTTTTTTGAGCGCCATCATAGCCATGAATATCAGAACTATATTGACAGCCACTCAAAAAGTCGTCAGCAGTCATTTGTTGGTGAAGTTCTTTCCTACGATAAAGCAACCGGTATCGCCGAGATTGAGGTAAAAAATAAATTCGCCACGGGTGAGCGGTTACAACTGATATCGCCAGCAGGGAATATGGATATCATTGTTGAAGAGATGGTCGATCAGTATGGTAAAAAAATTGACGTAGCATTAGGCAGTGGTTATTTTGTGAAAATTGCACTGCCCGAACACACCACATCCCAAAGTCTGCTGACCAGATATCTTCAGCAAATGCCAGATATGGTTTATAATGAACCGGTTAACGTGCTGTAGCGTAAGATCAGAAAAGCAGGATAAACCAGTAACATAGTGGTGGCCGTGCAGAGCACTAATGTTCTCACTATGGCCTATCCCCCCCCCTCCTTTTCCTGTTTGCTGGCGTTCGCAGGAGAGAACGATCTATTCCTGTCCAGTCAGTTCCTGCCCTGATAACAATAAGGAATTTCCCTACGCTGGAATGGACACAGAAAGGCGAACTCGATGTGACGCGGTGGCAGGACTGGTTTCTGGAGTGCTTGCTCCGTGCGATCGAAGGGGCACAGTGTACATTAAGTGCCGTCCTTGACAAGGCACGCTTTTGGGAGCGTTTTGCTAAAGAATCCTTGAATGAACGGCAGATCAAAATTCTGAACTGGTTGCTGGATGGGTTTGAAGGTAAGCTAACTACATCGAAATGGGCGAAGATCGCAAAGTGTTCACAAGACACGGCCTACCGCGATATCCTCAACCTGATTGACAGGGGTGCATTACAAAAAGATTCAGGCGGTGGGCGCAGCACAAGCTATTCATTAAATATAGAGAATATAGAGTAACTACGGCGTGA
>CAYXNL010000069.1:0-10970 GCA_964466455.1 uncultured Thiotrichaceae bacterium | reverse complement strand
ATATTTTTTAATCCATAGAGGCAGTCAGCAATGTAATGGGCAACCTCATGGGGGACAGTTGTCGCCAGACTGTCATTAAAATACCGGGAAAAAATATAGGGATTGTAACGAATCCAGCGTTGTCTTCCCTGTATGCGATACATCCCGGCGTTTCTGCCGGTTAGATCGAACAGCGTATTGATAAGTTTAAATTTTTTGCCAAATAAACCGGCTGCCTGTTCAATACAACTCTGCGTATGATTAATAACCTGCTGACGTTGCTGTGTGGTAATTGGCTGGACGATGGTGGAATCGGAATCAGTCATCTATCGAGCCGTTGCTCAGGCGCGTGAAATAAACTCACGGGTTTCCGTATTAATTTTTATATTTTCCCCCGGTGTCAGGTATTCCGGAACCTGTATGACCAGTCCGGTTGGCATAGTGGCAGGTTTGGTGCGGGCCGATGAAGAAGCTGCTTTCATTCCCGGCGCACAGTCACTGATGGTCATAATAATGGTATTGGGCAGCTCGATACCCAGTAAGGTAACATCAGAGATCAGTGCGGTTATACCCGTCATACCGTCGATGAGAAAGACTTTTTCTTCTTCAATCGCAGTATCATTAAGGGTGAACTGCCCATAGTTTTCTATGTCCATAAAGGTGTAACCATCACCGTCACGATACAGGAGCTGGACATTGCGGCGGGAAACATCAATTAGTGTGATGTTTTCATCGCCCTTAAATCGACGTTCAAATTTCTGCCCGGAGCTGATATCACTGCCGGAAACTTTATACAGGGTGCTGCCGCTGCGTGAGGATGGTGACTGGACAATAACCTTTTTTACCAGAATGTTTTTACCATCAAGGGTGAAGACCTGGGCTTTTTTTATTTCATTTGCTTTCATGGCTGCATGTAGTTATTAACGGTAAGATACTATTGTATCGTTTTTTTATGTCAGTATTAGATAAATGAAAATAAAAAATCTTAGCATTAATGATAATGAAGTGGAATTGACCGCAGTACGTTCACAGGGGGCTGGCGGACAGAATGTGAATAAAGTTGCCACTGCCATTCATTTGCGTTTTGATATTCATGCTTCCAGTTTGCCCCTGTGGTTAAAACATCGACTGTTAAATTTGTCAGATAAACGGATTAATAATGATGGCGTGGTAATTATAAAGGCTCAGCAGACACGTAGTCAGTTAAGTAATCGCGAAGCAGCGCTGTTACGACTACAGGAATTGATTGAGTCTGTTATGCATACGCCAAAACGCCGGCTGGCGACGGGGCCGACACGGGGGGCAAAGCGTAAGCGTCTGGCATTAAAAAACCAGCGTGGCAGAGTCAAGCAGTTAAGGCAGAAAATTATGGATGAATGATCCATGCTAACAGGGTGGCTGTTTCAGTAATAAGTCCACGAAAAACGCACAAGACGCGAACGGTAAAAATAAAAATGAACAGGTTAGTTTATTTTAAAGAGAGGTAATACTATGGCAAATTGGTTAAATGGGCGGGTTCAGCAGAAAATTCAGTGGAACGAACGGCTGTTTTCATTGCAGATAGAGGTAGATTTTCCTGTATTTAAGCCGGGGCAATTTGCACGGGTTGCACTAGATATTGATGGTGAACGCATTGCGCGCCCTTATTCGCTGGTGAATACACCGGGGGAAGCCTGCCTGGAGATATATTTTAATATTGTGCCGCAGGGGCCATTGTCACCAAAGTTGGCAACATTGGTAGAAGGGGACGAAATATTCGTTAGTCCCGGTGCCAATGGTTTTCTGACGATAGACGAAGTGCCTGACTGCAAACATCTATGGATGCTGGCTACCGGTAGTGGCATTGGCCCGTTTCTGTCAATATTGAAATCAACAGAGGTCTGGCAGCGGTTTGAAAAAGTAGTGCTGGCCTATTCTGTGCGTAATGCATCGGAACTGTCTTATCAGTCAGTCATTGATCAGTGCAGCCAGCAGCATCCTGATGCCTTTATTTTTGTACCATTTGTTACTCGTGAAGTCGTAGACGGTACTCTGAATCAACGCATTCCGGCCAGTCTGGAAAGTGGTGAATTTGAGTCACGTACCGGTATCACAATTAACCCCCAGGATTCCCATGTGATGATGTGTGGTAACTCTGCGATGATAACCAGTGTGAGTGATGTGCTGGAGGCAAGGGGTTTACGCAAGCATCGACGCCGTGAACCGGGGCATATCACGACGGAAAAATATCATTAACGGCCATGCCGGTTTAGTGGCATGGGTTTTACACATTTTCTTCCAGGAACTGGCGAAAGTGATGGGCATCAATAATCTGCGTGCCATCACAGTTAAATTGCATCCGTACAATACCCTGGACGATACAAATAGTAATATTACGCAAATAATATTCTTCAATACTTCGTAAGCGGTTTACCGTGGAAAGAATATCTGGAATGTTCTCCTGTTCCAGTGGCTTCCACTTGTCTGAGCGCCGGTTGAGAATGTTCTGCCAGTAAGCTGGCATATTTCTGTATTGTTGAGACTGACGCAGGGTAGTATATAGCAGCCGCATTAATTCAATTTTTTCGCTGTAGTCTATGCCAGGAAAATGCCGGTTAATATATTCCGCATTAGCGAGCTTTTCTGCGTCATGAATTTCCTGGCGTAGAGGGTCAAAGATAGAGTTTGTCCGAATCTCGCCACTATTAAAACCGATAAACATCCGGTAGATGCCACGATTGAGAATTAAATCTTCAAGGTGAGGTTCAAGCTGGTCGAATAGACCGTCAACTTTACTGTTATAACGTTTGCGCAGGGGCGCACTTTCACGCAATGATGGATCGCCTTTAATGCCAACAACTACCTGATCGTTATCCAGCCCGGCCGCACTGACAATGCTTTCTTTTAAGATCAGCTCTTCAACATTTTCTTCTACTGTTAGGTCGTCCATTTTAGATACCTGTCCCCCGAATAAATATATCTCAGAATAATCATGAATAATACTCACTACGTGATAAATCAATGCGGTGCGAATAAAATTACATAATTGTCTGGAAGTGTCTATTATAAGAGTATTGTTTTAATGATGTTATGACATATTTATTAATATACTGTAATAAAAACATAAGGCATTGTAATAAATATATGGTAATAGCTAATTGGGTCATGAATTAACGCATACTACTTATAAATATTCGGTTTGCGTTGTAGATTATTGCAACAACATACTAACAGGATGGATGAAAAGGATAGCTCTATAACTTTTTGATATTAAAATAAATAAACAGGATTTTAATAATTATGTATGAAGGTTTCTACGGTCTCAGTATTAAACCGTTCTCAATGATGCCCGATCCGGGTTTTCTGTATTTAAGTAAAAAACATCAGGCTGCACTGACCTTACTGGAGTATGGTCTGATGAATAACGTAGGGTTCTGTGTAATTAGTGGCGAAATCGGAGCGGGTAAAACGACATTGCTAAGAAAGTTGCTCGAACGTGTGGATAATAGCTATACGGTGGGCATGATTACCAATACACACCAGTCTTTCGGTAGTCTGCTTGACTGGGTTCTATCGGCTTTTAATCAGCATGATACGAGTCTGTCACAGGTGGAAAAACATCAGAAATTAATTGACTTTCTGATTGCTGAATATGCAAAAAATAAAAAAGTCCTGCTAATTGTCGATGAAGCACAGAATATGAAAGCAGACGCACTGGAAGAGCTGCGTATGCTGTCAAACGTGAATTCGGAAAAAGATATGCTTATGCAGGTAATTCTCGCCGGGCAGCCAGCGTTGAAGGGGACCCTCAGGCTTCCGGAACTCGGCCAGTTCGCCCAGCGTATCGGTGTGGATTATCACCTTGATGCCCTGGGCGCAAAAGAAACCTGTCATTATATTCAGCACCGTTTGCGTACGGCGGGTGCTGGGCAGGATATTTTTACACCAGCAGCCTGTGAGCGTATTTATAATTACAGTGGGGGAACACCAAGGCTGATTAACCTGTTGTGCGATACAGTGATGGTCTATGGGTACGCTGATCAGAGCCTCGTTATTGATGCTGATCTGGTCAATGAGATGGTGCATGAACGCATGAGAGACAGTGTGGTGCCGCTGGTCAATCGGGATGTGTCGGCGGAAGTAAACCAGGAACTGCTGGCAGAGCTGGCACGCGATTTTCCACACATTAGACCGGATGATGAAGCGGTAGTTGAAGAAGATGACGCTATTGCCACCGAAAATACGGTGGAGGAGGATAACCGCCAGAAGGGAGACAAAAATTATGTCCCTCAAGCAACTAATAAGTCGTCATCAGATGAAACAAAGGCCAGTAAACCTCAACCATTATTAAATCCAGTTGAAGTAATAGCGCCACAGACAAAGCCTGCTTCATCCAGTCGTTTTGGTCTGTATGCCATCATTCTTGGTCTTGTTATTCTTGTTGTGTTTTTTTTATATCGGTCAAACATTCTGAAAACCTCCTCATCAGATCATTCAGGAACAAAAAATACTGACAATACACAGCAAATTGAAAAGGCGCATCAGGCAGCACAGGCCATGGAGCAGGAACAACAACGACTGGTGAAGCAGGCAGAAACATTAAGGCATGAAAGGGATAAAGCCATTGCGCGGATGCAGCAGGAAAAACAGCGGGCGGAGAAGGCCGCGCTGGAAGCTAATAAGGCGATGAAGGCGGCCGCATTGGTAAAACAGCGGGAGGCAAAAAAACTGGCAGCTAAAGCCAGGCAGCATGAACGTCAGTTACAGGCGCAGGCGCGTCGAGAAAAGCAGCGTATGCTGAAACAGCAGCGTCTGACCCGGCAGGCAGAAAAAAAAGCCAGGGAGGAGGCCGTTACAGCAAAAAAGCACGCGGCTGAGCTGATCCGGCAGCAACGCATTCTTGAAGCAAAATTGAAGCAGCAGCAATACCAGAAACAACAGGATGCCAACCAGCGTATGGAAGCAGAAAAGCAGGCGGCGCGCTCAGCAGTGCCGGTAACGGCTAAACCTGAGGAAAAAACAATAAAGTTTGATGATGGCTGTACCGGTCCGGCAGCAAGGTTTAAATCCACCTGTCGCTAAGACAGTTATATTGTTTCATATCACCTCTGTATTACCTCTGTATTAATTCGGTATTAATCACGTGTATTAATCACGCGTCCAGCGATTACTTTCATCTTTACGTTTAAATAGATTCCCTGTTTCCGATGAGGGGTTCTGTACCGTTTCCTCATTGGGAAATAATACCTTCAGATCCGCCATTGAAAGCGTATCGCCCTTTTCTTCATATTTTTGCCATATTTTCTCCCAACGTGCATCGGTAAAATAAAAGCCGAGCGGTAACAGGCAGACTGTTCGCTGATTAATATCGGTAATTACCCTGGGTTCGGTAAGTTTTCCAGTAGACATAGTATGTGAAGGTGGTCAGGATTCATCACAGTTTACTTGCTCTGTATAGAAAATTCTATACGGGTAAAAACTCTATGGACTTATTCGGCGGTTCCTTAGGTATAATGAGCATAATTACCGTTCTCCTTAGTAACACTAATAGTAAATTTGGGTAGAAAATAATGGCAACAAAACAGGAAATTGACACCGTAATAGACAGTTCGGAACCAGCGCAGTCGATGGCGGAAATCCAGAAATATCTGGAAGAAAAACAGGCTGCCTATGATGCGCTGGAAGACAATGCCGATCCGGTTGAGCGTGCCCGCCTGCAGCTTGATGTGGCCGAAGCACTGGTTGGTGTTGACCGGGCGGATGAAGCCTGGGAAAAAGCACGTAGTGCAATGCAGGTGTTTATTGATAATGAACAGTGGCAGGACGCGGTGGAAAGCTGTGATGTTCTGTATCAGAGCGCCCAGCCTGCCTCGCTGGTGGCGCTGGCGCATGGTGTCTGGCTGGCGGTTACCTATCCGGTTGAGCCGCAACTTACGGTGAATATGTTGGGCTATATTATTGATGAAACGCCCCCAGATGCTGATGGTGCGGCGATTGCAGCGATTGTCGCCCATTACATTGCTGATGTTCGCGCAGATGAAAAGCAGCATGAAAGCCTGACCTTTTTAACCCGGCAGATGCTTGCAAATGTTGCTGAAGCGCATTCATCGGTAAAAGATCAGGAGGCGATGAATAACTGGATAGAGCGTTTGCAATTAGGTGACCCGGCCATTTTTCTGCCTCGTCTGTCACTGGTGCTAGGTGCAATTGTGTCATCAGATAAATGGTGGTTTGATCGTGATGCCCTGCGTGAACGTCTGCCTGATTAGAGATTCTCTGGTTTCATGCATCCGCTTTATTATTAAGGAAGAACGTTCTCATGCCCGAATGTATTATTGTTGGCGGCGGTGTTATTGGGCTATTAACGGCGCGTGCATTGCATAAAAAAGGCATGGATGTGCTGGTGCTCGAACGCGGTGAACTGGGTGGAGAGTCTTCCTGGGCTGGTGGCGGTATTATCTCACCGCTTTATCCGTGGCACTATGCGGACGCGGTTAATTATCTGGCGCAACGTAGCAAGCAAATCTATCCACAGTTGATAGATGAATTGCGTGATGAAAGTGGGATTGATAGTGAGTTACTGCAAAGCGGCCTGTTTGCACAGCTTGACGATAATATTGATACGGTGCAGGACTGGGGCAGAAAGTGGTCGGTGGATATGACATACATTGACGATGCTGCCGAGGTAAGGCAGATTGAACCAGAAGTAGGTGCGGGTGTAAATCAAGGTATCTGGATGCCCGATATTATGCAGGTGAGAAACCCGAAACTGGTTAAAGCCTTAAAAGGCAGTTTTGATGCGCTGGGTATTGCTTATAAAACACATTGCCGGGTAAAAGAAATTATCACAGAAAAAAATCGTGTAAAAGGCGTTTGCACTCAGGCAGAAACGCTGCTTGCCGATACCGTGGTAATTGCCAGCGGCGCCTGGACAGCACAATTTATGCCTGCCGATGCGGTTGCCATAGAGCCGGTGAAAGGGCAGATGATTATGTACCAGGGGCGGCCGGGGCAGCTAAAGCGGATGGTGTTATCGGCAGGGCATTATGTGATTCCAAGAAAAGATGGCCATATTCTTGTGGGTAGTACCCTGGAAAAAAACAGCTTCGATAAAACCATTTCTGCTGAAGCTCTGGCCGAGTTGCAGCAGGCCGCTATAGAACTGATTCCGCTGCTGGCAACATTGCCTGTAGAGCGCCAGTGGGCCGGATTACGACCGGGTACCGAAAACGGTATTCCCTATATCTGCGAGCATGATATTGTCAGAAATCTGTATATCCATGCCGGACATTATCGCAATGGTATTGTGTTGGGAGCTGCCTCTGCCGAGTTGATGGCTGCAATAATTAGTGGGCAAGACACTGGTATTGATTATGAACTTTACGCAATGAATGCATTACATTAAATAACATTTCCATTTGTTTTCCGCTAGAATACGCGCCATTGCCGGAATAGCTCAGTCGGTAGAGCAGCTCATTCGTAATGAGAAGGTCGGGGGTTCGACTCCTCTTTCCGGCACCAGAATATCAGGGTTTTTCCCTTCACGAACAGCCTGCAAGTTGTTTTTGTGCATCATCAGGAAGGGTTTTAACTCGGATATTTTTCCAAAAACTGCATAGCGGTGCGGTGGTCGGTACATAGTGTATTTGGCTAATATACTAACCTTTATTAGTATAATCATAAGGTTAAGTTAAATTATTAGCGTTCCTATGAAATATTCGGGTTAAATTCCTTCATTTATCAAAAGTGCCGTAAAACCGCCTCTTTAGGACGGGACGGTGAAGATGTCAATGCGTCATGCTTTTATCGAGGAGTATTTGCGTCATTTCCCGCACGCTGATTGCCTCCACACCTTCGGAAATCGAATATCTTTCATCACCAGCATAGACGACGAAGGACCTGTTCGGCTGGATGTCCTCCACAGCGTTGTAATCCACGATCCCGAGCAATGCATGTAATAATCCACTGTCCCGTACATATATTTTTGGTGCTTTCACTAAGCGTTTGCCAATATTCGCATGTAACGGACGTAATCGTCTTACCAATAACAGATCAACCAGCAGGTCAACGTATTTCGTGACTGTAGGTGCCGATAGTGACAAGCCAGAAGCCAGACGTGAGGCATTGAGCATCGTTCCCTGACAATGTGCCAACATAGTCCATAAACGCTCCAAAGTTTCAGCCGGAATACGTGGCCCAAACTGCGGTACATCTCTTTCCAGATAGGTGCGAATAAGGTCTCTACGTAGTGCAAAACTATTTTTCTCATTCTTAGCGAGAAAACTGTCTGGAAACCCGCCCTGTATCCACAATTTGTTTAAATCGCCCTCGACTGTCCCGATCTCAGTAACATCAAATGGCTGCATATCAACATATTCAATACGACCAGCCAGGCTCTCACCTGACTGCCGCAGTAGATCAATTGATGCTGATCCAAGAATCAGGAAACGCCGTGTTCGTTTCCCCTTTCGGCGACCCCTGTCAATGATGCCTCGTAGTGATTGAAACAAATCAGGAACACGGTGAATTTCATCTAGAATTACCAGCCGATCTTCAAAATTTTCTAAGAACATCCTTGCGTCAGATAACTTATCACGATCATCAATATTTTCTAAATCAAGATAGAGAGCATCACTATTATCGCCAATCATCTGGGCAAGCGTTGTCTTCCCAACTTGGCGAGGGCCGATTAGCGCGACTGCGGCTTGCCGGTCGAGCGCGTTTATAACCTGTTGTTTTATCCTGCGCTCTATCATTCTTGCATTTTGTAACCATTCCTTTCAATTTGCAATGTTATTTGCTCATAAATCCGTATATTTTCAACCAGACCGGTTATGGCCTACAGACTCACCTGTAAACCAAGTTCCAGTACGCGCTCTTCCGGCAGACGATAATAGGCGGTAGCGCGGGTGGCGTTGCGTGCCAGCCAGACAAAAATTAGCTCCTGCCAGTAAGGCAGGCCGGGCACATCCCGCCGCGCAATTAATGTTTCCTGACCGAGGATGTAGGTTATTTTGTCAATATCGATGGGCTTATCAATGTGTTCACCGAGTTTTAACGCGATGTGTTCGCCAAGTTTTAGCGCCACAGGAACATTGGGTGGTTGTGAGAACCCGTAGCGAATGCGTGCGCGCATGACTCCCTGACCCAGGTCTTTAAAGTCCAGTCGTTCATTGGCCGGTACGTGCGGCTGGTCGGTGGTCGTTACGGTAAGGAAAATAACCCGTTCATGTAATATATGGGTGCAGGCCATATGATGCATAAGTGCTGCAGGGACGTGCTTCCCATACGCGCCGGTCATGACCACTGCGGTTCCGGGTACTCGGTAGGGCGGGTCATTTTTAATTTTCTGTAGAAATTCATTCTGGCGGATGGCACGATGTGACAATCTGGTTGCCAGCAGTACGCGACCGGCTCGCCAGCTCCACATCATCGCAAAAATAATGCCGGCGATGACCAGTGCATACCAGCCGCCATCCGGTATTTTGGCCAGATTAGCACCGAGAAAAGCAGCGTCAATAGTGATAAATATAGAACCGATCCACAGTGCCAGTGTTGGGCACCGATGATAGCGTCTGGCCACTGCAATGGCTAATATTGTGGTGATAACCATATCCATGGATACCGCAACGCCATAGGCTGAGGCCAGATCACCGGAATTACCAAAACCTATTACCAGTGATATGCTGGCTATCATTAACAGCCAGTTGACCAGTGGCAGGTAAACCTGGCCGGATTCCTCCGCCTGCGTAAAAATCACCTGCATACGGGGTAACTGACCAAGGTGGATAGCCTGTCGGGTAAGTGAAAAGGTTCCACTAATTACTGCCTGTGAGGCAATAACGGCTGCGGCAGTGGCCAGTATAACCAGCGGCAGCATCGCCCAGTCGGGAGCGAGGTAGAAAAAAGGTGCGCGGATGGCTTCGGGGTGATTTATCAGCATCGCCCCCTGACCAAGATAATTGAGAAACAATGCAGGGAATACAATAAAAAACCAGGCGCGGCGGATGGGAGAAATGCCGAAGTGTCCAAGGTCTGCATACAGGGCTTCGCCACCGGTTACAACCAGGAATACAGAACCCAGGGTGAGAAAACCAGCCAGCCCGTTGTTGGCAAAGAAATGTACCGAATACATGGGGTTAAATGCGACCAGTACAGCGGGGTGGGAGATAATACCGCGTACCCCCAGGATTGCCAGTACCAGGAACCAGATCAGCATGATCGGCCCAAACAGGCGACCAATCTGCGCACTACCATATCGTTGCACAAGAAACAGAAGAGCCAGTATAACAATGGTAAGTGGTACGATAAACGGGCTAAGCCGTGGTGCCACAACCTGCAACCCTTCTACCGCACTAAGTACAGAAATGGCCGGGGTAATGGTGCCATCTCCATACAGCAGACAGGCACCAAACAGACCCATAAGCATCAACACATAGCGAGGCTGGCCGAATTTGCTTTTCCAGGGATTTAACAGTGCCACCAGAGCGATAATTCCGCCTTCTCCCTGGTTATCTGCCCGTAATACAAAAACCAGATATTTAATTGAAATAACCAGCATCAGCGACCATAAAATCAGGGACAGTACGCCCAGTAAATCGAGCGGATTCAGTACTGGTGCGCCCGCCGTATTAAAGCTCTCGCGTAATGCGTACAACGGGCTGGTGCCGATGTCACCGAATACCACGCCTAACGTGGTTATTATCATGGCGCGCTGTTTGCCTGTTGGCTGGGGAGGTGTTACTGGCGTTAATGATGCGTGTGCTGGAACCTGTTTTCCACAGATTAACCAGTTCCATATACCAGACAGGCAGGAAGTGGAGCTGCTGTTTTTGGGATCATGTCGTACCACAACAGGTAACCTTTCAGGACTGCGTCATCCGATAAATGGGTTAAAAACGTTTCAGGGTGTAACCGAGAAGGCGGCTTATCCAGAGTATATTTATATATTTAATGCGGGCGGATAATACACCATTTCTGATAACAAGTCTGTTTTTATCTGTGCGGCTTTT
>CAYXNL010000068.1:0-11038 GCA_964466455.1 uncultured Thiotrichaceae bacterium | reverse complement strand
CATTCTCGTGGACTTCGATGACGAGCGATCCGAAGCTGCGCTCAGCGCACTTGCAAAACTTGCTCTCAAGACACAGGTTATCCTTTTTACTCATCATTCACGGGTTGTCGAGCAAGCTCGAAAATTGGGTGACAAGCAACGGGTGCATGTTCATGATTTGTAGAGATAGGGTTTTAACACAGCTGGGCAATCAACATTGAACAAAGTTGACGGTGTAACGGATAAGATACGGCAGCTTATTGAGTCGAACGAAAGTGCGTCAACGTTGTTTGTTCGACAGTCATTGCCGCGTTATATGTGCGCGCGTCATTCATCGATTGAAGAATCGTGATGGCGAGCCGATGTTGAATGGCACATGGGTGAACGGTGGTACGCCACAACGCAGACATCAATCTGCGTTCCACTGACGTTCCACAAAAGGGACAACCGGAGACCATGACAGACAGTACGGATATCGAATTTAAAAAGGAAGATACTTTTAAAAACAATGTATAATGCGGTTTCAGATGGTCTGTGATGGTCTGGAAAAATGGTGCCGAGAAGAGGACTTGAACCTCCACGAGCCAAAGCTCACTAGCACCTGAAGCTAGCGCGTCTACCAATTCCGCCACCTCGGCAAGTGACTGGATGATTTGAATAATCAAAACAGGTCGCGAACTTTACATGCCACGTTGAAAATTGTCAATTTACGTTTACCTCTTCCAGTTAAAAAATTATGATGAAATTACAGAATGTTTAAGAAAATCAAAAAAAAGTTAGGCATTAAGCAAAAAGGTAGTGAAAAAAAGTTGGCAACTCCGTCAGTTTCTTCTCCGGCACAACCTGTAGAAAAATCGGCAGGAAAACCCAAAAAAATACGTAAAGGGCTAAAAAAGGGTAAAACCGCCAGAAAATCTGTCATCGCCAAAACCGGTAAGCAGAAGAAAAATACTAAGGTACTACCCGGCGTTGTAGACCCCGATGCCAGTATTGAAGCTAATCGGTATGAGAACCCGGTAGCCAGTCGGCGGCTGATTCTCGATACCATTGGTAAAAAAGGCACGATGACCATGACGGCTCTGTTCAGGGAACTGGATGTACAACCGGATCAGGAGGAGGGGGTAAGCCGGCGTCTCGGTGCGATGGTGCGTGATGGGCAATTAGTGCGTAACCGGCGCGGTGGTTTTCTGCCGGTGGATGAAAAACACCTGATTAAAGGCCACGTGATTGCCCATCCCGATGGTTTTGGTTTTCTGGTGCCCGATGAAGGGGGTGATGATCTGTTCCTTTCAGGTAAACAGATGCGTACTTTATTGCATGGTGACCGTGCGGTGGTAACGGTGGCCGGCATAGATCGACGTGGTCGGCGTGAGGGTTCTGTGATCAGCGTGATTGAACGTGCCAATACCACGCTGGTCGGGCGTTTGTTCTGTGACGATGGGGTGGCTTATGTGGTTGCCGATAACAAACGTATCACCCAGGATATTTTTATTCCAGCGGAATCACTCGCTGGGGCGGAAACCGGCCAGATTGTTAAAATTGATATCGTTAAGCAGCCAACCTTCCGACGCCAGCCGATTGGGCGGATTATTGATATTATCGGTGACCACATGGCGCCGGGAATGGAAATTGAAATTGCCATTCACAGTCATGGTCTGCCCGCAGAATTTTCAACTGATGTCGTAGACGAAGCACAGTTACTCGGTGACAGTGTAAAAGCTGCCGATAAAAAATCGCGTGTGGATCTGCGTCATGTGCCATTGCTGACTATTGATGGTGCCGATGCGCGTGATTTTGATGATGCAGTATATTGTGAACCACGTGGGGAGGCAGCGGAAAAGGGCTGGCGTCTGCTGGTTGCTATCGCCGATGTCGCACATTATGTCCCGACGGATTCCGCCCTGGACCAGTCTGCTTATGAGCGGGCGACATCGGTATATTTTCCCGGTCGTGTCCTGCCGATGTTACCGGAAGAAATTTCCAATGGCCTGTGTTCGATTAATCCTGATGTGGATCGTTTATGTATGGTCTGTGAAATGATGGTTAACCGTCAGGGTGAAATTGACAGTTACCAGTTTTTCGAAGCCGTTATGCGCTCGCATGCACGCTTAACTTATAAGCAGGTAGCTGGTGCATTAGAGAATGAAAAACCGGAAAGTGATGAACTTGCAGCTATCTTCCCTCAGCTTTCTAATTTATATGCAATGTATAAAAAGCTGGATCTCGCCCGTAAAAAACGCGGTTCCATTGATTTTGAAACCACCGAAACAGTGATCGAATTTACCAGTGATCAACGTATCAATCATATTCATCCTTCCGAGCGCAATGATGCCCACAAAATTATTGAAGAATGCATGATCGCAGCGAATGTGTGTGCGGCAAAATATATTGCCAAAAGCAAACTGCCCAGTCTGTATCGTGTGCATGAGGAACCCACCGATGAAAAACTTGAAGATCTGCGTGGTTTTCTACGTGATCTCGGCTTAAGTCTGGGTGAACCACAGCGAAAAATTACACCGAAGGACTACGCCAGACTATCAGAAGAAATTAAGGATCGTGATGATATGAATGTGATCCAGACATTAATGTTGCGTTCCATGAAACAGGCAGTATATAAAGCAGAGAATCTGGGGCATTTCGGGCTGGCATTAACCCATTATGCGCATTTTACCTCACCCATTCGCCGTTACCCGGATTTGATTGTTCATCGCGCCATTAAACATATTGTGCATAAAAGAGCGTACCGTGATTATCTTTATCCGATGGATCATATGGTAAAAATGGGTGAACATTGTTCAGCTAATGAACGGCGCGCCAATGAAGCATCACGTGATGCAGAAACAGCATTGAAATGCGAATATATGCTAGACAAAATCGGTCAGGAATATGCCGGGCATATCAGTAGCGTATTAGCTTTTGGCATTTTTGTTGAACTTGATGACGAGTATGTTGAAGGGCTGGTGCATATTACCTGCCTGCCGAAAGATTTTTATGAGTTTGATCCCACCACCCATCTTCTTTCCGGTGAAAATCATGGGCGTACATTTGGTCTGAATGATAAGGTTAGAGTGCGGGTTGTGCGGGTTGATATGGATGAACGTAAAATTGATTTCGAACTGACTTTAGATTCCTGAAAACCCATACACCACGACTGATACAGTCATCAATCATCCATTATCAATTATGTCAAAAGAATCCACTGATATCATTTATGGTATTCATGCCGTTGAGGCCGCCCTGCGTAAACAGCCGCAGAATATTTTGCAGGTATTTGTACAGCAGGGACGAAATGATAAACGTTTTCAGCAATTATCACTGCTGGCAAAAAAAACAGGCATATCGGTACAGTTGATCCATGCAGATAAAATAAAAAAGAAATGTCCGGATAGCCGTCATCAGGGTGTGGTCGCACAGATCCGTGTACAGAAAAAAAATACCATTGAACTGGAGGATCTGTTCACCCGGGATGAGCTGCTTTTACTCATTCTGGATGAAGTCCAGGATCCGCGTAATATCGGTGCCTGTCTGCGTACGGCGGATGCCGCCGGTGTGGATGCGGTGATTGTATCTAAAAATCGCAGCCCGGCATTAAATGCTGTGATACGCAACGTTGCCAGTGGTGGTGCAGAAACGGTGCCCTATATTCAGGTATCGAATCTTGTCCGGTCGATTAATCGGTTACGCGATAATAATATCTGGGTGGTGGGCGCCAGCGGGGATGCTAATACCAGTGTGTATGATTTAACAGCGACTACAAAAATGGCGCTGGTAATGGGGTCGGAAGGTAAAGGTATGCGCCGTTTAACACGAGAGTGCTGTGATGAATTACTTGCCATTCCTATGCAGGGTAATGTCGAAAGTTTAAATGTATCGGTAGCGACAGGAATCTGCCTGTTTGAACTACGGCAAAAAATGAATAAGGCTCCCGGGCGTTAACTTCATTTTTAATGTCCAGTCTCCCGCATATACAGTTGCTGGTCCCCGGTCTATGTGGACCACTACCGATATATGAATCTCTGGCAGAAAATAAAGTGCTTGTGGAAGTTTATTCACAACTGGCAAAAGCGGTGCAACAGCCTCTATTCAGTCATAGTGTGGAGGACTTACTGATACAGCTATTTGGTCTGAATCCGGCACAGACACTGCCTTCGGCTGCGCTGAGTCTTGCCGGTTATCTGGCCGATGATGCCGGAGGTAATGGCGCACAACCACTGCTGGTTGAGCGTGCATTTATCAGGCGATTACTGGCAGAGAATTATTATTTTCTACATGCTGATCCGGTTCATCTGCGTGCAGAGATGGATCATGCCGTGTTGGCAGCAGGTAGTCAGGAACTGACCATTTCTTCACAGGAAGCGGAGGCAATGTCTGCAAAATTAAGTCAACATTTCAGGCAGGACGGGGTGGAGGTCTTTGCCGTCGATGCCACACACTGGTTTGTTGCGATAAAAAAAGCACAGACATTACATACTACCCGATTAACAGATGCTATTGGTCGCAATGTTAATTTTATCCTGCCGGAAGGAGAGGATGCCACCTACTGGAAAAGTTTTCTGAATGAAGCGCAGATGTTACTGCATTTATGTGAAGCCAATCAGCAAAGAGAACAAAACGGACAGCAGACACTAAACAGTATCTGGTTACACGGTGGCGGGCAACTGCCTTCTTCAGTACATCCAGCTATTAACTCAGTGGTCAGTGATAATATAATGGTCTGCGGTCTGGCAAAACAGGCCGGGCGTCCATTTTATCAGTGCAGTGATTGCCTTGATCCATGCTCTTCAATATTGACCGAAAAATTTTATACCGACATTAATAATCAGTCCGAGGTTATGATCTATCTTGATACACTACTCCCCTGGTTACCTTATATGGACACAACAATGTGGCAACAACAGGTAATAAAATTATATCAACAGTGGTTTGCTCCCTTGCTGGAGCAGGTCAGAGCTGGCAAGCTAACAATGGATATCTATCCGGATAATAAGCAGAAATACCGCTTTAGTCGCCATTATGCCCTGCGTTTCTGGCGGCAGGCAAAAATCGAAGACTATGTCAGTGTCTATGCATAATATCGAAACAGAACATCGCCGTGGTCACAAATCGAAGATTCAGCGCCGATCGGCAACGATTAGTCAGTCACTTGCAGACAGCAACCTGCATCCCGTCCTGCAACAGCTTTATGCCAACCGTGGGGTGAATAACAGGGAACAGATTGAGTATTCCATTCAGTGTTTATCAGATTATAAATCGCTGAAAGATATTGAGACAGCCGCAGATATCATTACTGAATGTATCCGTAGTGATAAAAAGATACTGGTAGTGGGCGATTTTGATGCCGATGGTGCTACCAGCACCGCACTGGTCATGCGCGCACTGAAAATGTTCGGTGCCAGTCAGCCAGGCTATCTGGTACCGAATCGGTTTACCTACGGTTATGGTCTGAGCCCTGAAATTGTTGTACTGGCTGCCGAGCAGTCACCGGATCTGATTATCACCGTGGATAACGGTATATCCAGTATTGAAGGGGTAGCGGAAGCGAATCGACGTAAGATTAAGGTAGTGGTTACCGACCATCATCTACCGGCACAGGCAGCACCGGCTGCCGCTGCAATTATCAACCCGAACCAGCCGGGCTGCCTGTTTCCCTGTAAAAACACTGCTGGGGTTGGGGTGGCTTTTTATACCATGCTGGCGGTGCGGGCAAAATTGCGGGAACAGAACTGGTTTCACTCGAATAAACAGCCGAACATGGCAACGTTGCTTGATCTGGTTGCGCTGGGCACCGTTGCCGATGTGGTTCCACTGGATGACAATAATCGTCTGCTGGTAGAGCTGGGCCTGCAACGTATCCGGCATAATCGTGGCTGTGCGGGGATAAATGCTCTGCTAACGGTGGCGGGCAAAAGTATTACACAATGCAGTAGTCAGGATTTTGGTTTTGTTATTGGCCCCCGCCTGAATGCTGCGGGCCGACTTGAGGATATGTCCATCGGTATTAACTGCCTGTTAACGGATGAAGAAGACGAGGCATTAAAACTGGCAGCCGAGTTAGATGAAATTAATCATCAACGCAAACAGATTGAGGGTGATATGCTCCGCCAGGCACTGACGGTACTGGATAATGATTTTTTTCAGGCAGAGGGTAATGATAATACCAAAGGTGGCGATGCTAATCTGGGCAATAATGGACTGTCACTGTATCATCCACACTGGCATCAGGGGGTTGTTGGTCTGGTGGCATCACGGGTTAAGGAAAAATATCATCGTCCGGCATTTGCGTTTGCCAGTGCAGAAGAAACCGGTGTACTCAAAGGCTCAGGCCGGTCCATCGCCGGATGTCACTTACGTGATACACTGGATCGGATGGAAAAACGCCAGCCCGGTCTGCTGCGTAGTTTCGGTGGCCATGCAATGGCTGCGGGGGTAAGTATTGATGCAGAGAAATTTCCCCTGTTTCAGCAGTTATTTAACCAGGTTGTGACCGAGTCTGTGGATGAAAGTATCTTGATGATGGTTAAAGAAACAGATGGCCCCGTTTCTGCAGAAGGAATGACCATACAAATGGCTGAATTGTTGAAATTTTCCGGTCCCTGGGGACAGGCTTTTCCCGTTCCGTTATTCGATGATGTATTTATTGTGGATAACTGGCGTATCGTTGGTGAGAAACATCTGAAACTGGTATTAAGACGGCCTGAAACTCAGCAACTGTACGAGGCAATCGCTTTTAATATGACAGAAAGTGAACTGCCAGCAGGGCAGGAATATATCCGTGCCGCCTATCGGCTGGATGTGAATGAGTATCGAAACAACCGAAAATTACAGCTTGTTATTGATTATATTGAAACGGCTGCTTGTTCAGATATTCATCAATAAAGAATAAAAAGTCGGTATAAGTATGAACGTTTATCCCTTTGTTAAAAAGCTGTTGTTTTTACTGGATGCAGAAACGGCTCATGAATGGTCATTGAAAGCCATGGCCCTGTTAGATCGTATCGGCCTGCTGAGGCCCGTTCTGTTTTTTCTTGGTGTACATCTGCATAGTAAAAAAGATCATTCTATCGAACTGATGGGTTTGCGTTTTCCTAATCCGGTCGGGCTGGCAGCCGGGCTGGATAAAAATGCACAGTACATTCGGGTGCTGGAAAAATGTGGTTTTGGTTTTATTGAAGTGGGTACGGTCACTCCACTACCACAGGCGGGGAACGATAAACCGCGGATGTTCCGCCTGCAGGCAGACCATGCCATTATCAACCGTATGGGGTTTAATAATGATGGTGTGGATGTATTACTTGAAAAGGTTAAACACTACCGTAAGCCGGCTGTTCAGCCGTCCTGTCTAATTGGTATTAATATTGGCAAAAATAAAATAACACCACTGGAAAATGCGGTGGCAGATTATCTAATTTGCCTGCGCAAAGTGTACCCTTATGCAGATTATGTCACACTTAATATTTCATCGCCTAATACACCGGGCTTACGCCAGTTACAATATGGTGACGGGCTGAAAGACCTGCTAACACAGCTTAAAGAACAGCAGGCAGAGCTGGCAGCGCAGAGCGGTCGTTATGTTCCTCTGCTGGTAAAAATTGCCCCGGATCTTGAAGATAGTGATTTGCCTGAAATGGCGCAGGCGATGATAGCAGCCGGTATTGACGGAGTAATTGTCAGCAATACCACCAATAGCCGTCCTGCATCGTTGACTGACAAAAAACAGGCCGCTGAAACGGGTGGTTTAAGTGGGGCACCGTTGACATCACTGGCTGATGAAATACTAATAAAACTGGTGGATGAGCTGCAAGGTCGTATCCCGGTTATTGCCGTTGGTGGCATTATGAGTGCTGCGGATGCAAAACGGAAACTGGAGTTTGGTGCCTCTCTGGTACAGATATATACCGGGTTTATCTATACTGGTCCGGCATTAGTGACACAGATACTGGAGAAATTGCCAGAAAGTAACAGAAAAAGCCGGTACAACAGACATTAATTTTTAACGCAGGAATCCATAAAATGGACGTTGTCTGCTATAGTTTTAGTAGATACTCAGGGGATGTGTGGCTGTCATTCCTCTGGATTATTTTGCGGTTAACAAGGTTGCTATTATTTTTATGCAGAAATAGCCGTACGATCAGCTAAGAAATGTGCAATGCGTATGCCGGAAGTAAAGTATTTATGAATGAACGAACCTATCTGTTTATCGTTGGCGCTTTAATATTATTCGCCCTGTATTTTACACGGGACCGAATTATTGTGGGATTGTGTCTGTGGTTATTATTCGAAGGAATAACTAATATTCGCCTGACCACGCTGTTACAGAAAATTCGTCATAAACAAATTGCATCAGGCTTAACCGTATTTAATACCCACCAGCGATTTTCTTTTGATGCTTTTCGTGCATGGCGGTTGTCCGTTGCTTTTTTTCTAGGGGGCTCATTTCTTCTGTTGCGTACTCATAATATCGAGATGCTCTGGTTCCTGCCCTGGTTTATGGGCTTTGCCATTATAGGGGCAGGGGTAAGTGGTATTTGCCCAATGCTGCTGTTGTTGCGCTGGCTCGGTTTTCGGTAGATATTGTTTATGTCAGATAAGGATGACAAGTTTGAAGAAAAGTTACCCAGTCGTATTACCGGGCTGGTGTTCTGGGGGCTGGTACTCATCGGCCTGTTTGCCGCTGTGATTATGTTGAGAAATACGGCAGCGGAATTAAAAAAACAGCAGAATATCAACTCACGGGTCATCGCCTATGATATTGAAAATATCGTTGAACAGTATCCAGATAAACCGGCCATCGAAGTTGCTGCCGGCCGCATCCGGCTGAAAGTCGATTCTCTTAAAACAAAATTACAGTTTAATGCGATATCTTTACAGGAGGGTGATAAAACACTGTTAATCGGGGTAGCGCATAAAAGGGATGATATATATTCCCATACTATTCATTATTATCCCACTGCTTCCACCACAGCGCATACTATTAAGCTGGAAGTGTACTACACTGGAGCAGCCATTACTGTCAATAATATACGCAAAAAGATTCTGCTCTCAGTCGGTTTCGGGGTTTTTATCTTCGGTCTGTTACTACAATGGGTGTTGCAGAAAATGCTATCGGCACCCTTTCAGCAAATGGTTAAAACAGCCAGAGATTTTTCACAGGGAAAAGAAACCGTACGTTTCGATGATAGCCGACAGGATGAATTTGGTTTTCTGGCTGGTTTTATTAACAATGCAATTGATACACTGCTGGCCGGAAAAAAAGACCTGCTAAATGCTCTTGACCGTGCAGCATTATCTGAGCAGAAGTTAAGTATCCAGAAAGAATATGCAGAGGTTACCCTGCATTCAATTACCGATTCGGTCATTACGGTTGATAAGCAGGAGTTTATTACCTATATAAATCCGGCTGCAGAAGCGCTACTACTGGTTCGTGCACAGAATATAACAGGTAAACCCTTTAATCAGATATTTAATATCGTTAATGAAAACACCCTTAAACAGATGGATGCCCCGCTGCATCGGTGTTTTACTGAAAAACAGATTATTCATTTACCTGAACATTCTTCCTTGTTTATCGAAGATGGTTCGTTAATTTCTATTGAAGCATCCGTTGCACCGATGAAGTCAGATAAGAATGAACTGATTGGTGCGGTTATGATTATTCAGGATGTCAGTCATACCCGACGTTTGACACGCCAGTTGTCCTATCAGGCCAGTCACGATCTGTTGACCGGTTTATATAATCGCAGGAAATTTGAAGAGCATCTTGAAGAAGTATTGCAGAATGTGATACCCGAAAACAGTTTTCATTCACTGTTTTATCTTGACCTGGATAATTTCAAGATTGTTAATGATACCTGTGGTCATGTTGCCGGAGATGAGTTACTGAAACAGTTGCCGACATTGTTCAATGATGTATTACGCAGTGGCGATGTTATTGCTCGTTTAGGCGGAGATGAATTCGGTATTATTTTGGAAAATTGTAATCTGAAACAGGCGAAGATTATTGCAGATAAAATACGCCAGACTATCAAAGATTACCGCTTTGTATGGGATGATAAAACCTTTGATATTGGGGTTAGTATTGGTGTTGTTGGCATCAATGCCGATAATGCAGATATGGCAACCATACTAAGCTCCGCCGATATCGCCTGTTATGCGGCAAAAGATTTTGGTCGCAACCGGGTTCATGTTTATGAGGCATCAGATGAAGTGGTTGCTGAACGTTTCGGACAGATGCACTGGACTGCGCGCATTACCCATGCAATGGAACATAATCGTTTTCGTTTGTTTCGACAACCTATTATCAGAATTTCAGGAAAAGCCTGTCAGCATGAAGAGATATTAATCCGTATGCTTGGTGATAATGATGAAATCATACCGCCCGGGGCTTTTTTACCCGCAGCAGAACGTTATGGTTTAATGCCTGAGATCGACCGTTGGGTTATTAAAGAAGCATTTCGTTATATGGGTGGTAATTCTGCTGATTCGCCCAGTGGTTGTGAACGTGTATTAACCATTAATCTATCCGGTGATTCGATTAATGACGATACCTTACTGGATTATATATTAAAGCAAAAAGAGATAAGTAATATTTCACTAAGTAGCATCTGTTTTGAAGTGACTGAAACCGTGGCAATCAGTAATCTTAGTAAGGCAACAAAATTTATTAATAAATTGAAACAATATGGTTGTCAGTTTGCGCTGGATGATTTTGGTAGTGGGCTGAGTTCATTTGCCTATCTGAAAACGCTGCCGGTAAATTATCTGAAAATTGATGGCGGTTTTATTCGTGATATCAGTCATGATAATATTGATCGCGCTATGGTTGAATCTATTCAGCAGGTGGGTCGGGCAATGAAGCTGGAAACCATTGCCGAGCACGTCGAAAATGCGGCAACCCTGGTGGTATTAAAAGATATCGGTGTGGATTATGTGCAAGGCTTTCATTTAGGTCGTCCACAGGCAATTGATCTGGTTTATGAAGAGCGGACAGTGGATGCTTTTTCCTAGATTATATTATTACTGAAACGGATAAAAAGGATACTTATTGTTCAAGACACGCTGT
>CAYXNL010000067.1:0-11207 GCA_964466455.1 uncultured Thiotrichaceae bacterium | reverse complement strand
TAATTCTATAAAAAAGTTCTGATAGCAGGGGGAGCCCGTTTTTTTACAGGCTATTTGGTGTTTTTAGAAATTGTGCCGGGATGGTAACTGTTTTATTATCAGCGCCATCTGTCCACTTTAAAATGTCATAATAACTGCGAATATTCTCCACATACTGTACCGGTTCGTAACCACGTGCATAGCCATAGCGGGTTTTTGAATACCATTTTTTCTGAGTCAGCAGAGGTAATGATTTTTTTACATCCAGCCAGTAATTAGGGTTTTGCTTGCGCAGGCGAGTAATTCTTCTGGCATCCTGAAGATGATAATAACCAATATTATACGCTGCCATTGCCAGCCAGGAACGATCGGGCTGCGGAATATCGGGGTTCATTTTATTAAGTATCTGGCTGTAGTATTTTGCCCCTCCTTCAATACTGCTGGCGGGGTCCAGCCGGTTGACACCTAGTTCGGTGGCTGTTTTTCGAGTTAACATCATAATGCCACGTACGCCGGTTGGTGAAATTGCCTTCGGGTTCCAGTGCGATTCCTGATAGCCAATGGCCGCAAGCAGACGCCAGTCAATATGATATTTTTTAGCGGCAGCTTTAAACATATTGAGATAGGCGGGTAACCGAGTCTGAATATGGCGCTGAAATATTTTTGCACCTACATAGTCAAATTCTTTAACATGTCCGTAATTACGTTCGATTAAACGGGTAAGCTCACCATTCTTTTTTATTTTCTGGAAAAAATTCTGCACAGCAATAAGCAGACTTTTATCTGTTGATTTCTGTAATGCCCAGGCAAGTGGTTCAGGTTTAGTAATATCAAAGGCAACACGGATATTGAGCAGGTAGCGTTGGTCAAGTGCCACCTGGTTGGAATCGGCGATGGTGTAGTCGATCATACCGTCTGATACAAGCTGAAGTAATTCCTCAGTATCCGTATTTTTGTCTGCTTTCCAGCTAAGTTCGGGAATCATTTTCTTAAGATGATGCAGGCGATCGGCATGGCTTGAATTGGCGACTACTTCCAGTTGACCATGTAATGAAGACAGGCTTCCTGGTCGTCGATGGTCTGTATTGTAGATGAGCTGTTCAGTAACCTTCTGATAAGCCGGGCCAAACCAGAACTGTTTTTTACGCTCTCTGGTTACGGTTAAACCAGCCGCAGCAATTTGTGCCAGGCCTTTATTGAGGTCATCTAATATGTCATTCAGTGACTCCGGGACGATAAGCTTCAGTTTTACACCCAGTTCATTGGCAAACATTTTTGCCAGTTCATACTCTATGCCGGCAGGTCCATCGGCACCCTCATAGTAACTGGTCTGGCTGTTGCGGGTAACAACAATCAGTTCACCATTCGATTTAATCTTCTCAAGCAACGTTTCATTATTTAACTTTGGAATAAATCGAAAAAGAAAAATAATAACCGCTGTCACGATGAACAGTGACAGGAATAAGGGGAAACAAAGAGGCCGATGAACTTGTATAATAAACCCCGTAACTATTATATCTGTTTATATTGTGATGTAGCTATCTGGCACATTTCTACGTGGTTTCCATTTCAAATGAATAGGGCAGGTCTTCAACGCTAATGACCGGCCCGCCTGGATTATTAAGCTGTAATTTCAATTTAATATCAGCAATGCGGAGCACAGCCAGTGCATCAAAGCCACTTTCAGGGTTGATTCTGGCATCCATTATTATGCCGCTATTCTGACCGGCGCTGGCATTTTCAGTGAAAATTTTATCACCGGGTTGAGGTGGGGCGTTTTTATCGGTATTGATATGTATCCGGTACATACGTCTTTTTAGTTTGCCAAGATAATGCATACGCGCAACAATTTCCTGTCCGGTATAACAGCCCTTGTGAAAACTTACTCCGCCAAGTAGTTCCAGATTGGCCATTTGCGGTACAAACAACTCGCTGGTGCGCTCACAGAGAACAGGCGTTCCTGCCTGAATATTCAGGTACTCCCAGGCAGTAGAATGTACTGTGCTAGCAACCTCATTTACTGCCTGCCAGCATATATGCGCTTTTTGTGTTTGTGTAAAGACATGATAACGTTGTGCTGTGCCACTGGATGCTGTACTGATATCATTCACCACAATATAATCTTCATTGGTGCTTACTGCATTTTTATTTTTATTCAGTATTGTATTGGTAGAATCCTGTAACAGTGTTGCCAGCCTGTTTGTGGCCTGTTCGCCGGCAATACCGATATGAATCAGTTGATCACTCACATCCTGAATGGCTACCTGCGCCCGTACAATATAGCGTTGCAGATGTTCGATAACGGGCTTAATTAATGTGTGATGCAGACTGATAAAATAATTCTGCTGATATTTAAAGAGAATAAAATTTGCAATCATCCGGCCTTTGTTATTACACAGAGCATTAAGTTGAGCCTTATGTTCATCTATCTGTTTAACATCATTGGTAAATTGACCCTGCATAAAATTCACGGCATCGTCACCGGCAATCACAATCAGGCCATAATGTTGAGATAAGTCACAAACAATATCCCCATCACGGGCAAGGTGATTTTCAAGCAACTGATGTTCTATACTGTCCACGCCGTGTTTCCCGGCCTGACTATCCATTTCATCAGCATACGGCTGCCACGCTGCCTTTATATCATTATCAGTCATAATTATTATCGGTCATACTTTTACCTGTCTGTTTCCATTTATATCATAGCTAATCTTCCGCATGAAATCATCCTTGTAATAATAAGTATCCATTTCATCCGTTTTAGTAATATATAAATTAGAACAATATTCTTGACAGGCTATCTATTTTGGTTCATGTTTATAGGGAACCCTTAGTGGTTTATTGCGTCACATACTAACAGGATAGATAAAAAGGATACTTATTGTTCAAGACCGTCAGCCGCAGGGATGCGGGTGTCGAGCTTACATGGATGTATTGACAGTGTGTCCTGAACAATAAGTATCCTTTTTATCTGTTTCAGTAATAATAATGAATGTGGTGATCTGCCAGACGATTTACTAACGGGGTGGATGAAAGGGATGCTCGTTGTTCAAGACCGTCAGCCGCAGGGATGCGGGTGTCGAGCTTGCATGGAGGTATTTACAGCGTGTATTGAACAACAAGTATCCCTTTCATCCGTTCCAGTAATATTTCTGGCAGGTTTGTTTTCTGGCACGGTATCACTATCTTTGAGATATATTCTGTGAATAATAATAGTAATAAAAGTCGTCCAGTTTTTTTAAATTTATTCAAAATCCACCTGCCTATACCCGGCATAGTGTCGCTTGCGCACAGAGCTTCCGGTGCGCTGCTGTTTTTTAGTATTCCCTTTGCGGTTTACCTGCTCGATCTGTCCATCGTTTCACCACAGGGCTTTCAACGCGTACAGCATGTGCTGCATCAGCCCATGGTCGTGATTGCACTGGTATTTATACTGTGGGCATTTGTACATCATTTTTTCGCCGGACTTCGTTTTCTAATGATTGACGCGGATATAGGGATAGAAAAAATACGTTCTCGTCAGGGGGCGTGGCTGGTCATTATTACCGAGATTATCGTTCTATTATTGATTATCTATGGGGTCGTCAGATGAGTTTATACGTTCTCGAAGGTTTGCGTCCCTGGGTAATACAGCGAGTCAGTGCGGTTTATATCATTCTGTTTACGTTGTATGTGGTCTATAACCTGAGCACCGCAGGCAGTATTGATTTTGAAACCTGGCGGGGCTGGTTATTCAGCCCGTTAAATACCACGCTAGTTGGTTTATTCGTGATTGCGTTATTATTTCATGCCTGGATCGGTATGCGAGATGTGGTGCTTGATTATGTGCACAACATTATGCTGCGTATATTTGTTTTTGGTGTATTAATTGGCATTTTACTTGGTAGTGGATTGTGGGTGTTCCGGATTCTGCTGTTATCTGTAGTTAGCTGAGGTTTTTTTATGAGTCAGATAGAACATCGCCAGTTTGATACCCTGATTATCGGTGCTGGCGGAGGCGGTTTACGGGCATCGTTACAACTTGCCGAGGCGGATGTCAGTGTTGCGGTGGTTTCAAAAGTGTTCCCCACCCGCTCGCATACGGTGGCCGCACAGGGGGGCATGAATGCCGCACTGGCCAATGTTACCGAGGATAGCTGGCACTGGCATATGTTTGATACGGTAAAAGGCGGTGATTATCTAGGGGATCAGGATGCCATTGAATACATGTGCCGCGCCGCGCCGCGGGCGGTATATGAACTGGAGCATTTTGGGGTCCCTTTTTCGCGGCTGGATAACGGCAAAATCTATCAACGCGCATTCGGCGGACAGAGTCTGCACTTTGGCCGGGAGCAGGCAGTACGCACCTGTGCGGCAGCCGACCGTACCGGTCATGCCATCTTACACAGCCTGTATCAGCAGAATATTCGAGCTAAAACCCATTTTTTTGATGAATATTATGCGGTTGATTTACTCAAGGATGAAGAAGGTCACGTGCTCGGTGCCTTTGTCTTTAATATCCAGAATGGTGAAATGCTTGTGATTGAAGCGAAAACCACATTGCTGGCAACCGGTGGTGCCTGTCAGCAGTTTCGCACCACCACCAACGCACTGATTAATACCGGCGATGGGTTGGGCATGGCGCTGCGTGCCGGTATCCCCCTGCAGGATATGGAATTCTTTCAGTTTCACCCTACCGGTATTGCTGGACATGGTATGTTAATTACCGAAGGGGTTCGTGGCGAAGGTGGCTATCTGCTTAATGGTGAAGGCGAACGTTTTATGGAGCGTTATGCGCCTACAGCAAAAGATCTTGCCAGTCGTGATGTGGTCAGCCGCGCTATTGTTATCGAAATTCGCGAAGGTCGGGGTTGTGGACCGAATAAAGATTATGTTTTATTAAAACTCGATCACCTTGGTGAAGCGGTGATAAGTAAACACCTGCCCGGTATTCGTCAGACCTGTATTACTTTTCTCGGTATTGACCCGGTTGATACACCCATCCCTGTTTTCCCCACTGCACACTACGTCATGGGTGGTATTCCCACCAATCGTTTTGGTCAGGTTGTGATACCGGTTAAAGATACCCCCGAAGAACCGGTGCCGGGTTTGTATGCCGCGGGTGAATGTGCCTGCGTGTCCGTTCATGGCGGTAATCGACTTGGTGGGAATTCACTGCTGGATATTCTTGTTTTTGGTCGTGCCGCCGCGAATCATATCATCGACTATCTGAAAGAAAACCGTTATCCCCGCCCATTGGATGAGAACAGTGTCGAGGCGGCAAAACAACGCCTGCAACGCTGGGATCAATCTAATTCAGCTGAAGATTCACGGGCTGAATCGGTGGCGGTATTACGCACCGAACTGAAACAGGTAATGGAGACACACTGCGGGGTATTCCGTAATGATGAGGTTCTGCATGAAGGGGTAGAAAAAATTGAACAATTGGTGGAGCGTATGAAGTACGCCAGAACCGATGACCATAGCAGTGTCTTTAATACCGCAAAAGTCGAGGCACTGGAACTGGAAAATTTGATGGGGGTGGCGCTGGCAACTATTCATTCGGCTTACGCCCGCCATGAAAGCCGGGGAGCTCACTCGCGTATAGATTATACCGAGCGCGATGATAAAGCCTGGATGCGGCACAGTCTTTATTCACTGGAACATGGGCTGGATTATAAACCGGTACGCACCAAACCCATGAGTGTGGATAGTTTCCCTCCAAAACCACGTGTATATTAAGACATTAAGTAAGATATTAAGTAATATCTCTGGCAGGCCAGGAGTTTGAAAATGAAATTTTCAATTTATCGCTATAACCCGGAAACGGATGCCAAACCCTCTATGCAGGATTATAAGCTGGATGATATTCAGCCGGGTACCATGTTGCTGGCGGCATTATTACGTATCAAGGATGAACAGGATGAAAGTTTAAGTTTTCGCCGCTCCTGCCGGGAAGGCGTTTGTGGTTCAGACGGGATGAATATTAACGGTGTTAATGGTCTGGCCTGTATTACTTCACTGGATTCACTGAAACAGCCGGTAGTGATTAATCCATTACCGGGGTTGCCGGTAATACGGGACTTAATTATCGATATGGATCAGTTTTATAAACAGTACCGGGCAGTCAAACCCTATCTCACCGTTACCGACCCGATTCCTGAAGTCGAACTGCAACAATCCCCGCAACAACGCGACAAACTGGATGGTTTATACGAATGTGTTTTATGTGCCTGTTGCACAACTTCGTGTCCTTCTTTCTGGTGGAATCCCGATAAATTTCTTGGTCCGGCGGCTTTATTGCAGGCCTCTCGTTTTATTGAAGACAGCCGCGATCAGGCATTCGAACAACGCCTTGAAGATCTTGAAGGCCCTTTCAAACTGTTTCGTTGTCATACCATCATGAATTGTGTACAGGTCTGTCCAAAGGGACTGAACCCGACCAAAGCAATTGGTAATATTAAAAAACGCATGGTCACCCGTTCACTCTAATGGATCAGGCACAGGCAGAGCATGTATCCGCTGAAAGCGTTTCTCCTGCCCGGCTGCGTTGGCAATGTCGCCGCGGTATGCTGGAGCTGGATCTATTACTGAATGCTTTTTTAGATAATGGTTATACGAAGTTATCTATCAGGCAGCAACAGGTTTTCCAGGCTCTGCTTGAGTACCCTGACCAGACTTTATACGATCTTCTTATGAGTTCGATGATATCATCAGATCAGAATATTGCCGATATGGTTGTGTTAATTCAGGAAAATATGCTCGGAAAATCCGCATAGAAACGATACCAGACTTATTCAGAGGTGTCTGGTATCCATCAACGCGATGGAGTGTCCGCCTTTAAATCTCCAGGAATTTAATTTTTTACCTCCCTGTTAAAATTCTGTCAGCCTGCTGCGGGGTAGTTTATTAAATGGATAAAAGCAGGGCGAGAAATTAATGTTGCCCCCATTCGCATTAAATGATCCGACTGAACCTGTGCGTCCAGCAATACGGGTTTAATTTGTGTGCAGATATAATGCATAGCAACCTTAGAGGCATCTTGCATTCGACTAAACATGGATTCACCGAAAAAAACATCACCAATTTTTAAGCCATACAGACCGCCGACTAATTTTTCCTGATGCCAGCACTCAATAGAATGGGCGATGCCCATTTTGTGTAGCTGGCAATAATTTTCCAGCATTTCCTCGGTAATCCAGGTGCCGGTTTCATCCTTTCTTGGCGTTGCACAGGCAAGCATGACCTGCCGAAAAGCCGTATTGGTTTTCACAGTAAAAACCTGTTGATTCAGGGTGCGGCGAAAACTACGGGAGATATGGAAGTTGTCAGGAAAAATAACGCAACGCGGGTTGGGTGACCACCATAAAACCGGTTGATCATCGGCGTACCAGGGGAATATACCCTGTTTATAGGCATTTATAATCAGCTCCGGGTAAAGACATTCGCTGGCGGCGAGCAAACCATCGGGTTCGCTCATAGCTGTTTCCACATCTGGAAAACGATAATTGGTTTGTTCTAGCCAGGGAATGGGCAAGACCTGATCCGGTGAGACTTTTAGCGGACTATACTGGTATTCAGAGATTGCCCAAATCTTTACAGCAGATATTATCCAGATAGCGTTCTGCATCCAGTGCTGCCATGCAGCCTGTTCCGGCTGAGGTAATTGCCTGACGATACACATGATCCATAACATCACCTGCCGCAAACACGCCGTCAATACTGCATGCGGTCGCGTTACCACTCATGCCACCTTTAACGCTTAAATAACCATTGTGAACATCGAGTTGTTCAGCAAAAATTGCAGTATTGGGTTTATGGCCGATAGCGATAAAGATGCCATGCAGGTCGATATTTTTGCTGCTACCATCCTTAACGTTTTTGATCCGCATCCCGGTAACACCACTGTCATCACCCAGTACCTCATCCAGTGCACTGTCCCATTCAATGGTTACATTGCCATTTTTAGCTTTCTCAAGTAATTTGTCCTGCAGGATTTTTTCCGAACGCAGTGCATCACGCCGATGTACAACCGTTACTTCGGATGCGATATTTGACAGGTACAGTGCCTCTTCAACCGCACTGTTACCACCACCAATTACTGCAACTTTCTGTCCTTTATAAAAGAAACCATCGCAGGTAGCACAGGCTGAAACCCCTTTACCTTTAAAGGTTTCTTCGGATTCCAGACCCAGATACATAGCGCTGGCACCCGTGGCAATAATGAGTGCGTCACAGGTGTAGGTGTTTGAGTCCCCGAACAGTGAGAAAGGCCGTTCTTCCAAATTTACCTCATTGATCTGGTCGAAAATAATTTCAGTACCAAAACGTTCGGCATGGGCCTGCATCCGTTGCATCAACTCTGGCCCCTGTACACCGTCAGTATCACCTGGCCAGTTATCCACCTCGGTGGTGGTGGTCAGTTGACCGCCCATTTCCATCCCGGTAATCAGTACTGGCTGCAAATTAGCGCGAGCCGCATAAATAGCAGCGGTATATCCGGCGGGGCCGGAGCCAAGGATTAATAGTCGTGCGTGGCGCGGTTCACTCATCGGGATCTCCTGTAATCCTGTGATTATGTCTATTCAGAGACGCAATCTTATAAATTGGGATAATTGGTGCGTATAATAACAAATATCAGCTCGGTTATTTCCTCTAAAATAGAGTTTTTATATGCTTCTGCCTGTCGGTGGCCTGCGTTATAATCAGCACTTCCTTTATATCAGTTCAGGACTATCCTCTTGGCTCAGGCTCGCCGTAAAAAAATAATAACCGCGGAAAATACAGTACGTATTCCATCACAAGTTCAACGTGGCTTGCGGGAGGCGACCATGCTGGTGCTGGCGGCGCTGGCTTTGTTCCTGCTGGCGGCATTACTCACCTATCATACGACGGATCCCGGCTGGTCCTATACCGGTACGCGCGGTGAGGTACAGAATGCTACCGGTGTGGTTGGTGCCTGGATGGCGGATGTATTGTTCAGCCTGTTCGGTTATCTTGCTTATCTGTTTGTGATTATTATTGCTTATAGCGGCTGGCTGGTACTGCGGGGAAATCATGTTGAGCATAACTCAAATATGGGCAGAGAAATCGATTACCATGAAATCGGCATTCGCTGGGCGGGTTTTTTTGTTACTGTTGCAGCCGGTTGTGCGTTAACCAGCCTGCATTTCTCGATTCCTCAACAGGTATTACCTCTTGACGGCGGCGGGATACTGGGTCGTTGGCTGGGTGATGCCATGGCTGGCGTACTTGGTCTGCTGGGTTCAACGTTGCTATTACTTTCGGCTTTTCTCGCTGGTATTACCCTGTTTAGCGGTATTTCCTGGTTCCGGGTGATAGATTTACTGGGACGTTTCACCTTATACAGTCTTTTCTGGTTAAAGCGGCGTATTACGGCTATGCGCGAAAAACTGGATGAGCGTAAGTCCGTGGAACAGGCGAAACAACAACGTCAGGAAGTGGTGAAAGCCAGTATAAAGAAAAAAGCTGCACGTGAAGCGAAGGGTAATGCCAATGTTCATATTGAGCCGGTAGTAAAAAAAGTAGAAATATCCGAACGTCTGGATCGTGAAAAACAGATTCAGCTATTCGATGCGCCGACCGATTCCGAACTACCGGCGTTACGTTTACTGGACCCGCCACAGCCACATGAACAGGGTTTCACTAATGAGGCGCTGGAAGCCCTGTCGCGACTGGTTGAAATTAAACTGAGTGATTTCGGCATTGAAGTCGAAGTGGTGGCAGTACACCCCGGGCCGGTGATTACCCGTTTTGAAATGGAACCTGCACCGGGGGTAAAAGCCAGCAAAATTACCGCATTGTCGAAAGACCTGGCCCGTTCACTTTCTGTACCCAGTATTCTGGTTGTTGAAGTGATACCGGGAAAGACCTGCGTGGGTCTGGAAATACCCAATGAATGTCGGGAAATTGTTTCCCTGAGCGAAATTCTGATGTCAAAACAGTATGATAAAGCGACATCACCGCTGACATTGGGGCTGGGTAAAGATATTTCCGGTAATCCGGTAGTGGCGGATCTTGGCAAAATGCCCCATTTACTGGTTGCCGGTACCACCGGTTCAGGTAAGTCGGTTTGCGTGAATGCCCTGTTAATGAGCCTGTTATTTAAGAGTAAACCGGATGAAGTGCGTTTAATACTGATCGATCCGAAAATGCTCGAATTAAATGTTTACGAAGGTATTCCGCATCTGCTGACACCTGTGGTAACGGATATGAAAGAGGCCGCCAACGCCCTGCGCTGGTGTGTCGCCGAGATGGAAAGTCGTTATGAACTGATGTCGGGGCTGGGGGTCAGAAATATTGCCGGTTATAATCGCAAGGTGAAGCAGGCGATTGATGCAGGTGAACCACTGGACGATCCAACTTTTGATCCGGATCATCAGGCTCCGGGCGCGCAGCCGCAGAAATTACAGCCATTGCCCTATATTGTGGTAGTGGTAGATGAATTTGCTGACCTGTTTATGGTCGTGGGTAAAAAAATAGAAGAATTGATCGCACGTATCACACAAAAAGCACGTGCCGCCGGCATTCATCTGATTCTTGCTACCCAACGACCATCAGTAGACGTAGTGACCGGCCTGATTAAGTCAAACATTCCGACACGCATTGCTTTTCAGGTTTCCTCGCGGGTAGATTCACGTACCATTTTAGATCAGATGGGGGCAGAAAATCTGCTCGGCCATGGGGATATGCTTTATATGGAAGCCGGTAACAGTATGCCAGTGCGGATACACGGTGCCTTTGTCGATGATCACGAAGTGCATAAAGTTGTTGCCTTTCTAAAACAACAAAGTGAACCAGATTATATTGAAGAAATTTTGCAGGAAAATGCAGTCGTACTACCGGGAGAAAAACCAGCGGAAGGCAGCGGCAGTGAAGAAATGGATGCGTTATATGATGAAGCCGTGAAAATTGTTACACAAACCCGTAAGGCTTCTATATCCTATGTCCAGCGAAGACTGAAAATTGGTTATAACCGTGCAGCCAGGATGATTGAGGAGATGGAAATATCCGGCGTGGTTTCACCCATGCAGTCCAATGGCTCACGCGAAGTTTTGGCACCGCCACCACCACCGGAAGTTTAATCTTAGGAGCCTATGATTAATTCATGAACTTGTATCATGCGCCTAAAATGTCCCGCTTCTGCGTTGCCAATCTTCGCAATAGCCAGCTATTATTACTGAAACGGATGAAAAGGATACTTATTATTAAGACACGCTGTCAATACA
>CAYXNL010000066.1:0-11586 GCA_964466455.1 uncultured Thiotrichaceae bacterium | reverse complement strand
TGAGTATGATGAATGAAATACTGGTGCAAAATAATGATACCTGTATGTTTGTCACGGCTTTATGTGGAAAAATTAACCTTTCTAATGGAAAAACCGTTATGAGTAATGCAGGCCATATGAATCCTGTCTATAAAGATAACGAACAGACTAAAGAGCTTGATATTGTCGGGGAAACTGCACTGGGACTGGTAGATGATATCAAATATCCTGATATCCACGTCGAGCTAAACCATGGTAGCACACTGATACTTTATACTGATGGCATAACCGAAGCACACGACAGTAATGATAATCAGTATACTGATGAGCGACTTATTCACCTGTTACAAATGCAGGAAACCGGTAATATTGAAAATACTGGCAGAGCTATTATTAAAAGTGTTGACCATTTTGCAGAAGGAACTAAACAGTTTGATGATATTACTCTACTGATTTTTTATTATAAATAGACAGACAGTCCGTCAATCATTGATAAATGAACAGCCAACAAAACATAAGCCTTTTTAGTAAAAAGGCCGAGCTTGGGAAATTGCATGAATTTCTCTACCAGTATATCAATACACATGAACTCCCTGATAGATTATTACATGATCTAAACCTGGCATTAGAAGAGACGTTTATCAATATTGTCAATTATGCCCATAATGATACCAATACGGAAAAACACACTATTTCCATTGGAATATGTCATGCAAATAATAGTATCAGTATTTTATTTTCCGATACCGGTGTAGCGTTTAACCCACTAAAGGATGTGTCTTTATCTAATAAGTCAGCTGGTTATAGTAATGGAGGCATGGGCATTGCACTGATAAAATCATTAACTGATGAACAGTATTATGTAAGAACTAACCAGACTAATGTATTTACCCTGATAAAATATTATACTCAATAACTACAAATGACTATCCCCCCCGGAGAACATTAATGTCACTACAAATTACTATTACCCCAGAAACGAACAACAGAAAACGCATTGCTATTGGTGGCAGTCTCGACAGTAATACGTCACCCGAGTTACAACTGTGCGTTGATACTGAAATCAACGATAGCGTGCAGGACATAATTATTGATTTTAATCATCTTGACTTTATCAGCAGCGCTGGCCTACGTATTATATTTAAGGCAAAAAAAATGCTGGAGGCACAGAGTGGAAAATTGTATCTGGTAAATTTAAAACCTCAAATTAAAAAAGTCTTTGAAATTATCAGGGCGCTTGACGGTATGAATGTTTTTAGAAGTCAGGATGAAATGGATGATTACCTGACTGCCATGCAAAATAAAGTAATCGATGGTGAATAAGTTCTGTTTCAGATTATCAGGGAACTTCTGATCCAGGGCACCTTGTAAAAATAAAACCTGATGTGTCCTTTATTCGCCTGCTTTGCGAATATCATCGAATATAGAATAAATATCACTTTCCCAGCGACGGAATAAAAGTTTGTCTTTTTTATTATTAATCATATCGGCATAGATTATTGGATTAGCCGTAACTAAAACCGTGCTATCGCCTTCTGCAAAAATAGAAATTTTTGGTGGCATATAGGCAGCAAGCACCGGGTATTTGTTAACCAGGTAATGAATTTCATCCGGCTTACCGAAAAAAACCACACGATATTTATCGGTTTTATAGCCCTTACTATTCAAACCAATATCGACACGTTGTACCCGTGTCACAATATAACCGTGATCTATGATAGAAGTCTGCAAGGTTAGCATGGCCTCCGGAAATGCCTGCTGTGAGCGAACCATTAACAGGTCGTCGCCATACGCAGAGATAGCACTACTCAGCAGAATCAAACTAATTATACACCGATAAACATATTTCATAATGTTGCGTCCGACAACAGAGCCTTATAAACCTTATACATAGCATTACAGGACTCATCAAGCTCATGATTATTAAACAACTTACTCAGACGTCTGGGATTGATTGTGCTTAATGTTATCTTACCATTTCGTTTAACAACGGTAATTCGGCAGGGCAGAAACATGCCGACACGCGGGTCAATTTCTAATGCTTTATAGAGAAATTCAAAATTGCAGAAATGCACCACAATTTTATTTTTATCTTCTTTGCCTTTTTTGACCAGCCCATGGTCAAGGTAATCAATACGAATCAGAATAAAATTCTGGTCGGTAATAGCCTGTTTTATATTTTCGATGGTTTCAGCCATGTCATAAGGAGACACGGCGGTGAGAACTGGCGGTTCTGCTCCGGCTGCATTTAAGTCCTGGTTGCGTTGTTGCGCTACTTTTTCAAAAGAACGGATATAGGCAACCACATCATTAATGTCGTTTTTGGACAAACCAGCCGTCAACATGGATGTCATCGGGGTTCCCTTGCGCCCGTAGGTGATGGTGTGGCGAATCATCTGGTCCGAAGCGGCAGCCAGAAAACCACTGTTATTTAGTGCCGGTGCGATAATAGGCAAATTCCGTTTTCTGGAGAAGGTCACGCCGGTACCGGTACCACCACGTCCTTCTTTTCCGTGACAACGGCTACAATGTTCGGCAAAAATCATCTTGCCATGCTTGCTGTTGCCCGTTACCGGGGTTTGGTCATCCACTGGCCCCGGTTTCCCCGTCCAGTGACGCATATATTTAACAATGGCAGCTAGTTGTGCATCGCTAAGTAATTCGAACGCGGGCATAATACGACCCGGCCTGCCATGGCGAATCGTTTTTTTCAGATAAACATCGGAAACGCTATTGATGAAGGATGGAAGTGCCAGTGGAACACCAACCCCGCCTGCACCATTAATACCGTGACAGGCTGCACAGTGAATGGCAAACAGGCGCTCACCACGCGGCGCAGCCTGCACTGTCAGGCTAAAAAACAGTAACAGCAATATGGCTACTTTGTTCATACAAAAATTACCCTGGTGGCCAGGTCATTGTACGCCCGGCCAGCATATGCAAATGAAGATGGAAGACGGTCTGCCCGGCCTTTTCATTACAGTTCATCACCAGACGGTAACCTTCCTCCGCAACCCCTTTATCGACAGCAATTTTCTTTGCTGCCATATAAAGCCGGGCCACCAACTGTGCATCCGCCTCCTGTATCTCGTTAACCGTTGCAATATGTTTCCTGGGAATAAGCAAAATATGCACGGGTGCCTGTGGATTAACATCTTCAAATGCCAGTAAATGTTCATCTTCATAAATAATATTGGCAGGTACTTCTCCATCACGGATCTTACAGAACAGACAGTCAGTCATTGCTATTTCACCCCTCTATTTCATCAGGTTCATGCGAATCATTCTAATAAATTAAGCAGTTGATATGGTTGACGTGAATCAAGTTATTCGGGAAATTCTCCTTAGTAAGGAGTCTGTGCAGCCGGTAAATTGCCAGCCCATAGCCTATTTTCATGGCCTATCTTCAGACCCAATCTGGAATTACATCAGGGAGAAAGCCGTTGTCGCCCCGAAAAGGCATGAGCAAGAGTGCCAGCATCAATATATTCCAGCTCGCCGCCCAGTGGTACACCATGAGCGATGCGGGTTGCCAGTACCCCATGTCCTGTCGCCATTTCAGCAATATAATGCGCGGTTGCCTCGCCTTCAACCGTAGGATTTGTTGCCAGAATGACTTCTTCAAGCCCGGCAGATGCCAGAATTTTATCTAGCAGATCCAGCCCCAGTTCTACCGGACCAATACCATCAATCGGTGACAAATGCCCCATCAATATAAAATAACGACCACGGTAGTCGCCGATATGCTCAATCGCAAAAACATCCGCCGGGGTCTCAATGACACAGAGTTTACTACTATCGCGTGATGGATTGCTGCAAATGCCACATAATTCCGTTTCACTTAAAGTGCGACATTGCTGGCAGTGGCCAATATTCTCTACCGCCTGTTGCAGGGCGGTAGCTAAATCAGTTGCTCCACTACGATCACGTTCAAGCAGATGAAAAGCCATGCGCTGTGCAGACTTCGGCCCCACACCAGGCAGACACTTCAATGCTTCAATTAACTGCAACAGCAATGGCGACATTATATTTAAAACCCGGATTAATAGTTAGAGTCAATAAATAAACTACCCCGCAGCAAGCTGCGGGAAATCAACCCCCGGAGATTAAAATGGTAACTTCAGGCCACCGGGCAGATTCAGTCCAGCAGTCAACCCGGACATTTTACTTGTTGATTCGGCTTCAATTTTTCTCACCGCATCATTAACGGCTGCCGCCAGCAGATCTTCGAGCATTTCTTTATCATCACCCATTAAACTGTCATCAAGCTGAACACTGCGCAGTTCGTGACGACCGTTCATGGCCACCTTTACCATACCGCCACCGGCCTGCCCTTCAACCTGCATACTGGCGATTTCTTCCTGCGCTTTTTGCATATCTTCCTGCATTTTCTGCGCCTGTTTCATCATATTGCCCATGGCACCTTTCATCATAACCGTTACCTCTTCATCACTATTTTATTGTGTTACCTAAACTCACCATTTCACAGGAATACAGAACCTGAATAAGCCGCTGTCTTTATCAAAAGACAGCACACATAATCAAGGCAAACTGTTAACGTTCCGATGAGATATCCGGTTTCACTGAACCGGGAATTATTTCAGCATTAAACGTTTCTTTTAATGTCTGTACAAAACTATCATTGTTAATGGATTGTTCCGCCTGCTGCTGACGCTGTTGTTGTTCACGTTGCAGCGTCTGCGCCGGCGTCTCCATGCCCGACTGCGGTGATGCGACAGTGGTTTTGATTATTTCTATCTGTAGCTGTGCATCAATATCGAAGTATTCACCCAGCGCCTGCTGCAAGCGTAACTTTGCTTTTGGATTCAGCAAATTACTATGTCCCTGCTCCAACTGCAACACGATAATACCTTCCTCACGACTTTTCCACACACAGTTTATTGCCAGTTGTTTGACCAGCCCGCCCAGGGAAAGTGCCCGCACAATACTACACCAGTCGGTATCGGGTGGGGGTGATGTCTGTAGCGGGGCTGAACTGTCTTTTTTATCCGGCGCAGGGACTACCGATACTGTATTTTCTACACTGTCTGGCGGGGCAGTTTCACGCACTTCGTACGCAGGTACTGGTGTTGTTGCTGACACGTCATGGCTTTCTGCAATACCCGTTTTTGCCTCGATTGCTGCGCGGGCAGATTCCACACCATTAGTTGCAGTAACAGCAGCGTGTTCGGCAGAACCCGGAGGGGATGCTGTAGTTCGAGCCTGTGTCTGCCCCGCCGCAGAGGCTGTACTACCGGCCATTTTTGCAGTGACCGGGCGAAATGCCAGCATTCGTAACAGAACCATTTCAAAACCACTACGCGCATCCGGTGATAACGGCAGATCACGCCGTCCGATCAAACCAATCTGATAAAATAGTTGCAAATCCTCGGCGCGGACCTGTTCACATAATTGCAGCAGCTGATCTTTTGCACTGACATAGTCGTCCAGTGCCTCAGGAACCACTTTTGCCAGATTCATGTGATGCAATACACTTAGTATTTCAGCAAGTACATTCTCATAGTCGGGTGAAAATTCATTCAATAGCGCAACTTCTTTCATTGCCATCGCTGCGTCATGATTAAATACTGCCTGCAATATTGTCAGTACCTGCTGTCGCGAAACCGTACCCAGCATATCGCGCACTTCCTGTTCACGAATCACCCCGCCACCAAATGCCAGTGCCTGATCGAGCAGGCTCAGGGCATCACGCATACTGCCATCCGCGCCTTCTGCAATTAGTTGCAATGCGCTCACATTAAATTCAATTTTCTCTTCACCAAGAATGTGTTGCAGATGGCCGGTTATCAGGCTTACCGGCAGGCGTTTAAGGTTAAACTGCAAACAACGCGACAGGATAGTAACCGGCAGTTTCTGCGGTTCGGTGGTTGCCAGTAAAAATTTCACATGTGGCGGCGGCTCTTCCAGCGTTTTCAGCAGCGCATTAAAGCTACTTTTGGAAAACATGTGCACTTCATCTATCAAATAGACCTTGTAGCGACCACGGGTAGGCGCATACTGTACATTTTCCAGCAGCTCGCGGGTATCATCCACACCGGTACGCGAAGCGGCATCTACCTCAATCAGATCAACATAGCGCCCTTCCGCGATCTCACGGCAGGTGGAACACTGCCCGCAGGGGGTTGCAGTAATGCCGGTTTCACAGTTCAGTGATTTGGTAAAGATACGGGCAATGGTTGTTTTGCCAACACCACGGGTACCGCTAAAAAGATAGGCATGATGCAGGCGGTTATCATTAAGGGCATTCACCAGCGCCCGTTGCACATGCTCCTGACCAACAAGTTGCTGAAAATTTGCCGGACGCCATTTTCGCGCCAGTACCTGGTAGCTCAAGCGATCCACCCGGCACGTAACGGCCTCAGGCAGGAATAAAAGTAGCTGGATAACATATATTGTAACGGCATAATAACCCTGTCATCGCATTGTCATCAGGTAGAAAAAACAGGTGGAACACAGGAACTCTAATTAATTCACCAGAAGAAACCCTGTTTTCAGCATGAACCAAGGCATTCAAAAATAGGCGGCAACCCGCTCCAGCCACACCTCAGCACCCGAAGTCACCGTTACCGTTGCTTCCTTCCGGATCTGGCGGGGTTCACAGTTAGTCGTCGCGAGGGAACCAGAGCAGGTCACCATAGAAGCGCTATTATACATAAAAGCATTGCCCCTCGTCATTGCTGTTTCATATCTTTAGCAAAAAATAACTGGCGAAAAAGATACCGTTGGCATTCTTAATCTCTACCGCAGCAGATAGCTGTCGTATTTCTAATCACCAGATACATGATTTTAAAGTATAATGCGCGCAGAATAAGCAACCACGATCGACACACTAATCTGATGAAATCAAGTCTACGAATTGCCACCCGCAAAAGCCCACTGGCTCTGTGGCAGGCCGAACATGTAAAAAACCGACTACTTGCCGCTCACCCCGGTCTTACAATAGAGCTGGTCACCTTTTCCACCCAGGGTGACAAAATCCTTGATACACCTCTGGCAAAAATTGGTGGCAAGGGTCTGTTTGTAAAAGAGCTGGAAGTTGCCATGCTCGAAGGTAAAGCCGATATTGCCGCCCATTCAATTAAAGATGTGCCCATGGATTTTCCTGAGGGGCTTTATCTTTCCACTATTTTACAACGTGAAGAACCCTGTGATGCTTTTGTTTCCAATAGCATTGATTCACTGGAAAACCTGCCCACAGGAGCCATCGTCGGTACCAGCAGCCTGCGCCGACGCTGTCAGTTACTCAGCAAGCGCCCTGACCTAAAAATCAAGGACCTGCGTGGCAATGTGAATACCCGCCTGGCAAAACTGGATAATGGGGAATACGATGCGATTATCCTCGCCTGTGCCGGGCTGCTGAGGCTGGAAATGGGTGACCGGATCAAACAACGTATCCATTCCGACTGGATCCTGCCCGCGGTCGGTCAGGGAGCCATCGGCCTGGAAGCCCGTGAAGGGGATGAAGAAATGCTATCGCTTATTACTGTACTAAACGATACCGACACCAGCGACCGTATCCGTGCCGAACGCGCGCTCAACCACCGCCTGCAAGGTGGCTGTCAGGTTCCCATCGCCTGTTATGCGCAGCTTGATGGAGACACCCTACAAATGAAAGCACTGGTCGGTGAACCAGATGGTAGCCATATTGTCAGTGGTACAATCAGTGGTCATCGTAGTAAATCTGAGAATCTGGGCAGAGAACTCGCCGACGACCTGCTTTCACGTGGCGCAAAAGAAATATTACAGAACCTGTATAACGAGTCATAAGGTTAACAACAGGGATTGCATATTGTTGCTATGTCACGTAGTCTTGCGTCCCTGAAAATTGTGCAGGGACACTACCATACAATTTGAAGATTTTAGAGAGGTGTCCGAGTGGTTGAAGGAGCATGCCTGGAAAGTATGTATACGGCAACGTATCGAGGGTTCGAATCCCTTCCTCTCTGCCAAATAGCACCATTATCCAATTGAATAAACTACCCCACCGTAAGCGGACGGGGTATTAAAGCAGAAACCTGGCTCGTAACATAAAAAAGGTCTATGCCTTTCAATATAGTCCGTTGCCGCGAATGAGACGAAACACTCAGTACGCACCAAACAATGCTGCACCTACCCGTACCATGGTTGCGCCTTCAGCAATAGCCATTTCATAATCATTACTCATGCCCATAGATAACTGGTTAAATTCGGCCAGTGCATATTGTCGACTGATATCCTCTTGCAGTTTTCTTAATTGTGCAAAAGCAGTTATGGTCTGCTGAGTATTAGCTTTTACCCCGATAGTCATTAACCCCCGCCAGCGCAACCCGGGCAGGTTCAGTGCCAGTAACTGCTCGGTTAAATGCGGTAGCTCACCAACGGATACCCCTGATTTAGTCGGTTCCTTACTGACATTTACCTGAATCAGACAATGCAGTTGCGCAGCAGGATGATATCGTTGTATGGCAGCGGATAATTTCTGCGCCAGTTTCAGACTATCGACACAATGAATCCATTGAAAATTACCGGGAATGTATTTTGATTTTTTTGATTGCAGGTGGCCGATAAAATGCCACTCTGCCGAAGTGTTTGACAGAGCAGGGATTTTACTCATGGCATCCTGAATGGTATTTTCACCAAATGCACACTGTCCCTGTGCCAATAGCGCTCTAACCTCGCCCAGATGACGGGTTTTGGAAACAGCTATCAGTTTAATTTCACCAGCCTGACGACCGGTTTTCTCTGCGCTGTATTGAATTCGCGCCTGCACACGTTTTAGATTATCAGCCAGTGATGATGCCACGCCTGCTCCAGCAAAACCTGACTACTGTGAATACTGTTCGAAGAAATGGGTGAGATGATTCATCGCTTTTTCCAGTTCATCAACACGAGGCAGAAAAACAATTCTGAAATGGTCGGTATCCGGCCAGTTAAATGCTGACCCTTGCACAATTAATATTTTTTCCTGCACAAGCAGATCCAGCACCATCTTTTCATCATCGCTAATATTGTATTTTTTCTGATCGAGGCGGGCAAACAGATACATTGCACCATGAGGTTTGACACAACTGACACCGGGAATATCGGTAATCATGTCATAGGCCAGATCCCGCTGTTGCCGTAACCGCCCGCCCGGAGCAATCAGTTCATTAATACTCTGATACCCACCCAGTGCAGTTTGAATAGCGTGCTGACCGGGTACATTGGAACACAGGCGCATGGATGCCAGTAATTCAATGCCCTCAATATAGTCGGCAGCCAGGTGCTTGGCACCACTCAGTACCATCCAGCCGGCACGAAATCCAGCAACCCGGTATGCCTTGGATAAACCATTATAGGTGACAAATAAAACATCGTCTGCGAGTGAAGCGGTGGAGATATGGCTCGCTTCATCATATAAAATTTTGTCGTAAATTTCATCGGAAAAAACGATAAGATGGTGTTGCCGGGCGATATCTATAATTGCCTGCAAGATTTCCAGCGGATACACCGAGCCGGTCGGATTGTTTGGATTAATCAGCACAATGCCACGAGTTTTATCGGTGATTTTGCTTTTTATATCATCAATATCCGGATACCATTGCGACTGTTCATCACACAGATAATGTACCGGAGTACCGCCGGACAGACTGACAGAAGCGGTCCACAAAGGATAGTCCGGCGCTGGAATTAATATTTCATCCCCGTTGTTTAATAATGCCTGCATCGACATGACAATGAGCTCACTGGCACCATTACCCAGATACACATCATCAATTTCTACATTACTGATATTTTTCTGCTGGCAGTATTGCATGACCGCCTTGCGACCGGTAAATAATCCTCTTGAATCACTGTAGCCCTGCGACAGAGGTACGTTATAAATCATATCCTGTACAATTTCTTCCGGTGCATCAAAACCAAAGGGAGCAGGGTTACCGATATTTAACTTCAGTATTTTATTACCTTCCTCCTCCATACGACGGGCTTCACGCAGTACCGGCCCACGAATATCGTAACAGACAGAATCGAGTTTATGAGATTTGCTTATGGTGTGCATTAGTGAAAGGTTCTTAATTTATATAAAATAATTTATTGCGTATCGGTTCAGTTTAAAGTTGACTCTGATTTTAGGATACCTCTATTAATTGATTGCGCAGAGGCTGCAATCAATTAATAGAGGTATCCTTAAGTATATATGCTTATACTGATGAAATCTAAGAAAATAGCGAAGAAATTTGCACCTGCAGATTACACAGCAATCTGTGTCCCTGGAAATTTAAAATGTCTTTGTACAATAGCTACACTCTGAATTACTGGTAGTACTGTTTTATTACCCTATAGAGGTACCAGACATCCCAGCGGCCAGCTAATTCACGTATTGAATGCATGGCAAAAGCAGGTACTCCAACATCCAACGTTTTTACCCCTGTCTGTGCCGCACTAATCGGACCGATGGTACTTCCACATGCCATATCGGTACGAACTACAAACGACTGTACCGGCACGTCCGCCTGCTCGCATAACAGTTTAAAGCGGGCACTGGTTTCACTGTCGGTGGCATAACGTTGATTGGCATTAACCTTGATAACTGGACCGCTATTTAATATCGGGCCATGATTGGCATCATGTTTATCTGCATAATTCGGATGTACACCATGGGCATTATCCATAGAGATCATCATACTGTTATCCATGGTACGGGCAAGTCCCTCAGCCGCTGTTCCATCACTCTGTGCACAGATACGTTGCAATACGGCTTTCAGAAATGACCCCTGGGCACCGGAGGCAGACAGACTTCCCACTTCTTCATGATCATTACAGACCAGCAGACAGTTAGCACTTTGTGTATCTGCCTTTGCCAGCAACGCCTGCAAACCCGTATAACAACTGAGTAAATTATCTAGCCGGGCGCTGCTAATAAAATCATCATGTAGACCTACCACGGCGGGTGGCTGGACATCATAAAAACTGAGATCATAATCTATTACTCTGCTTGCCTGCATCACTTCATGTTGTGCCTGTACCAGACTTAACAGAATTTTACGAAAATCTGCCCCGTTTTTTTTGCCGTCCGGCATTTTCATCAGTACTGGCGGCAAATGCTTCTGAGCATCAATTTTATGTTGTTTATTTGCTTCTCGATCAAGATGAATGGCAAGGCTGGGAATTACCGCAACCGCTTTTTCAAAATCGATCAACGCCTGCTGTAACACATTATTTTTATCTAAAAAGCTAACCTTACCTGCCAGTGACAGGTCACGATCAAACCACGGCTGTAACAGCGCGCCGCCATACACTTCAACTCCCAGTTGCAGATATTGCTGACTGATAATTTCCGGACTGGGTTTCACTTTCAAACAGGGGCTGTCGGTATGTGCACCAACCATACGAAAACCGTTTTCCGGCAGTGGCCGATTTAATACAAAGGCAATAATCGAAGCATCATTGCGGGTAACATAATATCTCCCCACACGGGTCTTTCCCTCCCCAGTAGCAATCTGTTTAAGGCACCAGGCATCCGCCTCCCGCAGATGAGTAAAGCCAGCGGCATCCAGTTGCCCGACCATTTCATTTACCGCATGAAACGGCGTTGGTGAATGTTGTAAAAAATGTAATAAGCCATTT